>JASFJX010000137.1:0-7585 GCA_050119385.1 Candidatus Thiodiazotropha sp.
CACTCACATCCGACAAGTATGCGCTCCAGTTGTCGACAGGATCCGTCATCGGCTTCACTCTTACCAACTGGTCATCCTCACCGGGCACCTTAACCAAATGCACATGATTTGGCATCAGACAATAGGCCCAGACCTCCATACCATAGTTTTTTAAAAATTCTGACAACAGATCCAGATACTAAGCGTAATCATCAGCACAAAAAAAGTCTTCTGTCGACGATTGCCACGTTGACTAACATGGTGTGGATATCCGGGTACAACAAGGCGAGCCATTCTGGCCATAAGGCAGTTCCTCTTCACATCCCTGTAAGAGCACAATGTTTTGTTGTTTTTAGAAATAGGTATACTGTCCCCGGAATCCGGATTGCCTGGCCTGAGCAAGCCACTGAGAACATCTAAAGAGTAGAAACACTACGCTAAATATCGCATCAAGGTCTCTTTCTGATTTACCGGAGCGATGAGACTGTTGTGCATCCACATCGCATTACGGACCTATCCTTGGAACCACGGATGACATTTACATTGCCAGCCACCTGGGTCAGATAGTCCAATCCGAGCCATAAAATACATAACTCAGTACCCTGTTACATCCCGATACAAACCATTACAAGCCCACCACAGACGCTGGCGCCGTCACCCCTTAAGCTGAAGTCATCAATTGGAAAACACAGGATAAGAGACGATGACTTCAGGATATAAAACTCGAACTATTAGTAATGCCTTTTCAATGCTGGCAGTCGCGGCGATTCTGTCACTCAGCACGCAACAGCTATCGGCGGGTGAGTGGCGGGTCGGTGCAAACGTCGCCGGGGGTCGGAATCCGTTTCTGGATGAGGACAATGGTGCGGTAGTGATTCCGATGCTTGCCTACAAAGGTGAACGGTTCTACGCCAATCTCGGCAATCCCGGGCTCTCCTTTTTCAGTGGCAGCACAAACTTTGGTGGTCTGGGTTATAGCGTCGTTAAAGCCGATGACTACAACATCGATCTGGTGGGTCGTATCCGCGCCATGGGACTCTATCCGGAAGACAATGATGAGCTGGAGGGGGTGGACGATCGGGATCCCGGCTTTGATGTGGGTGTCACTGCCCGTTGGCAGGGCACTGCCGGTGAATTGAATGCCCAACTGCTGGCTGATGTGAGTAACACCTCTGATGGACAGGAGGTAATCCTCAGCTATGCCTATCCCCTTAGCTATGGCCAATGGCGCTTGCGTCCGGAACTGGGGGTCAGTTGGCAGAGCAGTGATCTGGCAGACTACTACTTCGGGGTTGATGCTGACGAGGCGACTGCCCGCCGTGCGGTCTATGAGGCGGGATCGACCGTAACACCATTTGCCGGCATCGAGTTCGAATATGCCTTTGATCAAAAGATCGATCTGATTGGTGGTGTCGGCATAGGTCGTCTCGGGGATGAGATCAGCGATAGCCCGATTGTCGATGAAGCAAATTTGGTCGGTGGTTACCTCGGACTGAGTTACACATTCTGAGATCCATGGCGATGAAACCGGCACGCATGTTAACTGCTCTGCTGGCCGGATCGTTACTCCTCTCCGTTGCCTACCTAGGCCTGGGGGAGCGGCCGAAGGATGTCGAGACCATCCCTGTAGAGCGGGGTGACCTGGAACTGGTGATCAGAGTGACTGGCGAGGTGATCAACGACCGTCAGGTTGCCTTGACCGCCCTGGTGGATGGTCAGGTAAACCGTGTCGATACCGCCCTGGGGGCAAGGGTCAGGGCGGGAGAGGTGCTCGCCGCCATGGATAACCGGGCGGCAGCGGCAAGCCGGCAACGGGCCAAGTCCTATCTACAGCAACAGGATGTGCATCGGCGTGAAGAACTGATGCGTTATCGACGCTTGCAGAAGCTTGCCGCCAAGGGTGCAGTCTCCACCGAGAAGCTGGAAGAGGGGCAGCTCAACTGGGAGGCGGCAAGTGCGGCCTGGGAGGTGGCCAAGGCTGATCTGAGTCTGGCCGATGTGGCACAGGAGTGGCAACAGGTACGCGCCCCCTTCGATGCGGTTGTTATCGGTAAATCAACGGAAGTAGGCCAGTGGGTGGAAGCAGGCACCAAACTCTTCACCCTGGTGGCCCTGGCTCAATGGGAGATCGAGGCCCATGTGGACGCGGTGGACAGCGGACGGGTGAAAAAAGGCCAAGGGGCGGTAGTTCGCTGTGATGCCTTTCCGGGGCGGGAGTGGCGCTCTACTGTCAACTGGATCGGTCCCAGTGTGGAGCGGGAGACGGATAAACGACTCAACACCTTTCGGGTGCGCTTCGACCTGGGTGAGGATCCGCCCCCGCTGCTGTTAGGACAGCAGGTGGATCTGGAGATCGCCGTGGAACAGCGCCATGGGGTTCTGAGGGTACCCTTTGCCGCCCTGCAGGAGAGGGATAAGCAGATTGAGGTGGCGTTGATCGATGCGGGACGGGTGCACTATCAAGCGATACAGACCGGCTTGGAGAGTGACACCCATGTGGAGGTGACTGAGGGTCTTGAAGAGGGCATGAGAGTGGTGCGTCTGGATGGCGAGAGCCTTGATCCGGGATCGTGGGTAAGGGCAGGTGTAGGGCCATGATCGAGATCGAAGGTCTGGGTAAATCCTACTGGCGATCCGGGGTGGAATTGACGGTGATTCGCGGTGTGGACTTGAGGGTTGCCCCTGGTGAATTCGTTGCCATCATGGGGCCTTCAGGATCGGGTAAAAGCACCCTGCTCAATATCATCGGTTGTCTCGACGTGGCGGATCGCGGCCACTACCGTTTGAACGGTGAGGCAGTGGACCACGCCATCCCCCATCGGCTCGCTCGATTGAGGGCGCGCTACATCGGTTTCATCTTTCAATCCTTCAACCTGATCCCGACCCGCACTGCCCTGGAGAATGTTGCCCTTCCGCTCCTCTATCAGGGGGTCTCAGGTTCGCAGCGTCAACAACGCGCAATCGCTGCCCTGGAACATGTGGGTATGGCGGATAGGGCTTCCCATCTCCCCAACCAGCTTTCCGGGGGGCAGCAGCAGCGGGTGGCGATCGCCCGGGCCCTGGTCAACCGGCCCTCGCTACTGATTGCGGACGAGCCCACTGGTGCGCTGGATAGTCGTAACAGCGGGCAGGTGATGCAACTCTTCAAGAGCCTGCACACCGAGGGACACACCTTGCTGATGGTGACCCACGATCCCGCTATTGGTGAGTGCGCCGATCGGATAGTGAGATTACGAGACGGAGAGATCCTGTCATGATCCTAAAAAGATCAGTTGGACAGGGTGAAGTGTGCGTTTGTGGTGATGCAGGGCAAGGCGCAACGACGCGTAATAGCCAGCTATTCCAAGGAGTTGCAACGCCGCCATGGGCCGCACAAGCGTGCAATTCACCCTGTAGCGTGACTCACCCAGTGGGTGAGTATGCCTATCGGACACTTTTTCTCTAAGAACAACAAATGAGTAGCAGAATGGAGCGGTCAACTGATTTTTTTAGGATGATACAGCTGCGTGTCTCCATCGAGCTGATCAAAGAGGCGTTGCGGGCGCTGAGGGAGAATCGTTTGCGCTCCCTATTGAGTGTGGTGGGTATTGCCATCGGCATTGCCGCGGTAATGACGGTCAGCGCAGTGAGCAGCGGTGGTAAGGCCTTTGTCATGAAAGAGCTGGAGACCTTTGGCCTGCGTTCCGTCTGGGTCTTCCGTGACTATAACGACAAGGACCCGAATCGGCGGGTACGGGAGGGGTCGGGTCTATCGGAAAAAGATCTGGATCTGTTGCGAGGTGATTGTTGTCCAGCGGTACGTCGCATCAGTCCGGTGTTACTGCTGGAGAAGCAGTCGGTCATCCAATGGGGCAATCGCTACAGCAATGCATCGATTAAAGGGGTGAATGCGGACTTTCTCACTATCAATAACGATCATCTGAAGCAAGGGCGTGGATTCAGGGAGCAGGAGATCAATGCCCGTCGTCCTGTGGTATTGATCGGCGAGACAGTAGCCAAGGACCTGTTTCCCCAAGCGGGAAATCCCATCGGTCGGCATCTGCGCATAGGCGGTAGAAAATTCCGGGTGATCGGTGTACTGCAATACAAAAGCCGAGACTTGCTGGCGAGTATCGGCTCGGAGGGGGGGGAGGATGCCAACAACCGGATTCTGTTGCCCTATACCCTGGTGCAACAGATGAATGGTAATCGGGAGATCAGCTACCTGCAGGCAGAAGCGGTCTCTTTGCAACAGGCGGAGCGGGCAGCATCGCAATTGAAGCAGGTACTGCAGCGGCGTCATCGCGGTGCCTACCAATATAGCCAGGTGACACTCGCCTCCTACTTGAAGACGGTAGATCGCATCCTCGGCGGGATCACCGCCATGGGCGTTGTGGCGGCCTCCACCTCCCTGCTGGTGGGTGGTATCGGCGTGGCGGGGATCATGAGTACTGCGGTGGTTGAGCGGATACGCGAGATCGGGGTGAGGATGGCGATCGGCGCGACCCGTCGGCAGATACTCTTCCAGTTTCTGGCAGAGGCGGTGCTTATCAGTATCATCGGCGGCTTCGCCGGTCTGACTATCGGCCTGATTTTGGGTGGTCTTCTCGATCTTGTTACAGGTTTCCCATTGATACCGACCACCACAGGCATCCTGATTGGTTTTCTGGTTTCGGTATTGGTGGGCTTGGCTTCCGGCTACTATCCAGCGCGGCGCGCGGCGGGTTTTTTGCCGGTTGAGGCGCTAAGGAGAGATTAAAGACTATGATAAATCGAGATCATACATCTGATACCCATATCGACAACGACGCCCTGGTTCAACGTTTGGTAAAAGGAGATGTTACAGATTTAATTGAGCAGGCAAGACACGAAAACAATATTCCTGCGATGGCTGTTGTCGCCATGGATTCGGAACGTCTATTTCTATCGGATATACAAGGTGAAAGAGAGATTGGCTCGAACAGTACTGCCACCCTCGATGACTATTTTCATATCGGTTCTTGTACTAAATCAATACTAGCCGTAATGGCTGGTAGATTAATTGAGGAAGGAGAGCTCAATTGGAATACGCGATTCTTTGACCTGTTTCCGGAATGGAAAACAGTGGCAAAAGTCGATTATCTCCCAATTAGCCTTGAAGACTTGTTATTGTGCCAAGCTGGTATCATGCCGTTTACCGCTGGTGAGGAGTATGCCCATTTAGATGCCTCGATATCCAGTACAAGACGGGCATTTATAAAATATCTGATACAGCAGAAACCCGCATCAAAGAGAACAAAGGACGGTTTTAAATATCTCTATTCGAATGCAAGTTACACCATGGCTGCACTCATGTTGGAGCAGGTTACAGGATTAACTTGGGAGGAGTTAATTCTGCAAACCCTGTTAAATGAGCTTGAGTTGGAGTTTAAATTTGGTTGGCCAAATAGTGATGATATAAATCAACCATGGGGACATGCAGAACTTGACGGTAATCTCCGGGCCCTTGCGCCGGATCATGAATACAAGCTTCCTAGCATCATAGCGCCTGCCGGTGATTTAAGCTTCAAACCTTTGGATTATGCGAAATATGTTCAGCTTCATCTGCAAGGATTAAGGGGTAGGGATAACTATCTAACCTCAGAGACCTACCAGAAGATTCACTATCGCCAAAGAGGGTTTTCGCTCGGCGTGGTAAATCAAACCGCCTGGGGCGAGCGCTATTCGGAGTTTGATGGCAGCGCTGGCACGTTTTACTGTGCAACCATGATATTTCCGGACTCAAATTTTGCCTTTGCCATCATGGCCAATTCAGGTGCAGCACAAGCAGTGAAGGGGATTGCCTGGCTTTCGAAAAAGATCATCAAGAAATATTTCAACTTATGGTGGATGTTCTGGATGTGAATAGGGACTAAAGGACAGGGTAAAACGATGAGCATACAACTGGTTAAAAGTATGATCTCAAGTTTCGGAGTTCGGAGTGCTATCTGGGGCCGCTTGCGTGTATCCGGCTGTCTGGGAAAGACGCTATGAACCCATCCCTGGGCGCTCGACGGCCGCGTCCCTGCGGCCGACGCTTTCCCAGACAGCCGGATCCACGCAAGCGGCGGAGTTCGGATCGCGATTTGAACTCCGAAACTTGAGGTATGATGTTGGTGATGATTTGTACTTATCTATTGATAGCATGCACCTCCCCATGCCACACTAAACGATTGGAGATAGACGGTGCCCAGGTAGGTTATGCCGCCCTTGGTGAAGGGCCGGTTACGATCGTGCTGGAAGCGGGGCTGGGTGACGATATGGCGAGCTGGGATGGCATCATCGATGAGCTGTCGACAATCTCCAGAGTCTTTGCCTACAGCCGCCCGGGCTATCTCCCCAGCAGTGCAACCAATCGACCACGAACGCCAGGATAAGTTGTGGATGAACTGCGCTTATTGTTGAAGCTGACTGGGCACTCGCCTCCCTATCTCTTGGTGGGGCATTCTTTGGGAGGGTTTGATGTTCGCGGTATGGCAAAAGTACAAGTTGGAGTAGACGTACACTAGTGCCGGTTGAAATCAAAATGTAACCAACCTTAGCTGGAGTCATGATATTTTATTTGGTTTAAACTAAGCGGATTGCATGAACTCGGAGAAACAATATGGTTGATGAAAACAATCAGATGTCGGGTATGGACTGGCTCCAGGCGGAGCTGGAGGATGTTCTGGATGAAGATTATGAGCTGGAGATGTCCGAGCCTGCATTATCTTTGGAGTTACGCCGCATCTATAAAAAAATGCATGCGCCTACCCTGGAGCGCAAGGAGTACTTCAGGTCGCTGCTGGCCCTTCAGGCGGAACTCATCAAATTACAGGATTGGGTTGAGCATAAAGGCGAGAAGATCATTGTTATCTTCGAGGGACGGGATGCAGCCGGTAAAGGCGGTGTTATCAAACGTATCACGCAGCGCCTCAACCCTCGGGTCTGCCAAGTGGTCGCACTTAACAAGCCGACTGAAAAGGAGAAGACCCAATGGTATTTCCAACGATATGTACAACACCTGCCATCCGCGGGCCAGATCGTACTATTCGATCGCTCCTGGTATAACCGCTCAGGCGTCGAGCGGGTGATGGGTTTTGCCTCATCTGAAGAGGTTGAGCGGTTTTTCAAAGATGTTCCCGATTTCGAGCGTTCGCTGGTACGCTCTGGTATCCGTCTCATCAAGTACTGGTTCTCGATCACCGACGAGGAGCAGCAACTGCGATTCCTGATGCGTATACATGATCCACTGAAGCAGTGGAAACTGAGCCCGATGGATCTTCAATCCCGAGTTCGCTGGGAGGATTACACAAAGGCCAAGGAAGAGACGATGGCGCGTACCAATATCCCTGAGGCACCCTGGTTTATCGTCGAGGGTAACGATAAGAAGCGGGCTCGTCTAAACTGCATCCACCACCTGCTCGATCAGATTCCCTACAAGGATATTCCGAACGACTCCATTGATTTGCCTGATCGTGTTTTCAACCCGGATTACGAACGCCAGGTGCTGCCAACGGAGCTATACGTGCCAAAACGGTATTGATTTCGTCATGACTGATAAAAAATCGGGCACCCTGCATATCCAGCGCTACCTGATCAGCGGCGTCATTACCCTTATTCCGCTTTG
>JASFJX010000138.1:0-7571 GCA_050119385.1 Candidatus Thiodiazotropha sp.
TTGGGTGACTGTTCCTGCAGTGAATTTTCCCATTCGCGTTCGTGATCTGACGAGCCAAAATAATCTGGATCAAACAGGTCGGAAAGAAACTTCTCTAAACTATAGTGGTGGAGTATTGAGCGTGATGGGCTGTATGATTTCAGAAATCGCTTGCCGTACCACTGTTTGTAACTCATCTTCCGCTGGCCTGAAACGTGCTCACGAAAGCGCTCATATTTCGAGAGTACCCAGCTCCAAATGAGAATTAAAACGAATATAGCAGTGCCGCTAGCAAATACCGTTGCAGACCAAAAATAAGCTTTGCAATTTAGAGAAAGGGGCCATAGAGCATGCAGATCACTACAAGTTAGCCATGCAATAAACAAAAATGGTGGTAGTCCCCAGATTACCAGTGTAACCGCAAACTGCATCAGCCCACGTAAGCCATCAGATAAAGCCCCTATCCAGGTCAGCGCATCATGTCGTCGTGCGATTTGCAACAATGTCATGACAAGAGGAAAGAAGTATGGCAATGCTCCGATAATCAAGAAATGGACAAATCCACTCGTATCAGGTGATATCGTCAAGATAGCAATAAGTCCGAATATTGTACTCAAAGACACCCATGTAGTGGCTAATATGAACAGGGTAATACAGTAGGATATGGCCCTGCCCAAGCCAGAAAGCAACTTGAAGCGAAAGATGAGGCTACCCGCTGTGGTAACATGTGCATTTGATTTATTAATGAATAACGGACGGTATAGTAGAGGTGCGACTGTTACCACTCGCGGGAGTTCTGCACCGATCAGTAACCACATGCGGAAAAGCTCTAGTGTCTGTACAATCCACTTGTGTGGGCGGTTTTGAATGTTACCTGCAGCGTTGAATCCAAGCCAACGACGGATAAGACGAGTAATCACACCTATAGGTAAATGTATATTAAGAAGATCGTTATATAAGGTGACTAAACCGCTACGCACCTGTAGAAACTGTTCGCGTTTGTTTCGCTCAAGTGTTTGAAAGCGAGGTGTACGCAAAGGTTGCAATGGATTTCTCGAATCGATCTGATACGCATCAGGTGTAGAAGCATCGATTAACTTCTCTGGTGCACGCTCTGCCTCCTTGATTATGTTACGAAATCGTTCGACGCGTGCAGCTTGGCGCCGCTGATAATACATGCGTTGATGATCGATGCTCTTGGTACGGTCAACAGGAATGTCTTCACCGGCTTGTAGAATCTCAGCAACAGCGACGGCTTGGATGGCCCCAGAGGATATGCCGACGATGGCATCGGGCGCGCGTCCTTGAATCACGAGTAAGGCATGCGCAGTCCCGAGTTGCATAATGGTATCAAAGCCCCTTCCTGCAAAGTTCAATACTCGCAGAGATCGGCCTGATTCACCAAGCGTAAAGTGCTCGTCAGATGTCGTAGCCATGACATTACCACATATATACTATTTTCCTGGATTTTATGCGGATTGATCCTGATCCGGTGGTGGTGACACGTTGGATTGAGAGCTATTCTTAACCGCTACTTGATCTCGACCGGATGGTAGTTTGTTCTCTGGCTTCTCTGTATCAGACGGCGGCTTAAGTGCATCTCGTAAGTTCACAAAACTTTTCAATGCGTTAAACCAGAATGGCGCACCGAAACTTAGAAAGATCATGGTCATTATTACGCCAACAATATTTGGCCATTGCGGTACACCGTTATTGACGTAAAATGTCCAACGCTTGCTCCATGGGTCGATATTGAAACGACGTAGATCAGTAACGTTCACGCCGATTGCTTCAAGTGCCGCATCCAGTTGTTCCGTGTAATTTGCATCAAGTATTGCTTCATACTCGGCTAGTATGGCTGCTTTTTGCGGATTATCGTCAAGTACCATTGCAAGCTCATCGACAATGCTGACCTTGTTCTTGCCGATTCCACTTGCCTCCTCTAGTGTCTCACGTAATTCGGGATGTTGTTCAGCCAGTTTGTCGAGGGCCTTGACCGATACCTGTTCGTAGGATACTTGAGAATCAAGAGTCGCTTGTGTGCGTGCTTGTAACTCAGGTGCCATTCTTAGTGCTTGTGCACGTAACTCTGGATCATTGAGAAAGTCTCTAAACACCGCAGGCGCACTGACTTGAAAATAGAATGCCACAGGTAGTGCCCACAAGATGGTCCACAGTCGCATGTTACGCAAGAACCTTTTTCGCAGAACGTTATCCAAAATGGCGAACCGTTTATGAATTTTTATTTTCACTTCCGTATCCAGGTTCGCTGGACAGTTGTCCAAGATAGTTTTCAGTTGATCGGGGTCAAGCCATGAAACCTGAGGTCCGATGAGCTTGCCGAGCTTTTCATCACGTCCAGCACGACCGAGTAGAACCGGAGCATTACTATCATTGAGGATCATGCGTGCCTTATCTTTTGCACTTTTCCAACTCATGTCGTCGGACGATTCACCAATTATCGTTGCTAACCCAAACAACAGATTGCGTCCTCGAAGACGCAGCAGTGATTGTGTGGCTTGCACCAGTGCGGTAATGATCATACTAAGCAAAAGCATTACCGTGATGAAGCCGATTAATGCTCCCAAGATATCGAAGAATGGCGACTCCATTGCGTTTACTCCGCTGCAATCCAGCGCGTTCCGTTACCGCGCCGAGTTTCTTGTACTGATAGAACGTATGTAGGATCTGCGGTCTCCACCAATCGAAACCACTGCCCGTCTGTTTCAATGCCAATATGCGTTCCAATTGTCTTGTCATTGCCGTCTTGCTTTTCTAACATATCATCGCGGTCGGCGAGTTTCGCCCAGTCGTCGTACGTGAATCGTCTCTCGTGTATATAGGTGCTATAGGTTCGATGCGCACCTCCCACCCACTGGATCACCTGCGGAGAAGGATGTTCAAATGCCCCTGATTGTAATTGTTTGGAGCGAAATCCAAGACTTCCCATGGAAGCCACTGAGAGTACCGGGTGGAACCCATCTCGTTGCAAAAAAACTTTGCTGGAGTCTGCACTGCCATGATGCGGAAGTTTTAGGACATCACAATCGAGACGCGCATTTGCCTGTGATCCGATTGTTGCGAGTAAAGACTCTTGTGCGACCTTATTGATATCGCCGGTGAACAGCATGCTAAATTTTCCATAGATCATACGAAATACAACGCTGTTCCCGTTGATGGTATGGCTCCAATCGCCGTATTGTTCTATCCTTTCCCCTGGCCAAACAAGTTCAAATTTGATATTAACAGTCTTTTCTCCAGGCAACGCCACGGGTGGTGTAATCTGAATAAAACCATCCATACCATCGTATGCACGATCAAAGCGATTTACAGGAATTGGTCGCGCATTCATGACTGCATCAGCGAGCGCAGCGTATAGGCCATGAAAATTCTGTTTATCGTACGCTTTTTGCAATGAGATCAAGTTGCTTATTAAATTCTGTTCTATAACGGTCCCATCGTTTTCGAACAAGTGCGTACCCTGCGTATAAGAGGCTAATCCATTGTGGAAGATCGTCTCAATACCAAAGTCCGCTGCATTCAAAACAGCAATCAAGCCCCTGACATGATCAGCATCATGGTGGCTCAGCACTGCGTATTCCAAAGTCGTACCGTTGACATACAGCGCTCGTAGCGCTTTAAGTAACGGTGCTTCATCGGTACTGTAATTACCGCCATCAATAAGGATCTCGATCCTTTCGTTGCGTTGAGGTTTATCGCGATATCCTTCGGGTAATTGGATCAAAAGAGCATCACCTTGTCCTACGTTCAGCACCCAGATTCGCAACAAACGATCCATATTCAGGTCGATTGGTGCAAGATTTTGGGTTCGCGCAAATGATCGGTAATCCGGTGGTGTAGCATATAGGTAAGACACAGCGGCAAGTGTTATGACTGTTCCCAAAGCTAAGTAATTCACACTTTTTCGTAGACTAAATAATAGTCTACGGTACAATTGATTAAACTGCTGTTTGTGCATCATATATGTTCCCTGTGCATTGTCTTTTGCACGTATGACTGCTTACTTCTCAGCGTTAAATTCAGCCAACGCCAGACTCTGGATATGGAAATGTCTCTGGTGTGGCAAACGTCGTATCAACGTGTGTGCGCACTGCAGCATCACATACTGCATATCCCCAATTAATCAGTTGTCGTTGTAACTCACCGTCCAATCGCTTTAGGCGAGTATCGATGTCGGCAAGCGCGAGTGTGTTGTGATGAGGACAAGGCAACGCGCTACTCAATCCATAATCGGCAATATTGGTACGGATCGCCCAGTAGGCACCTTTCCGAGCACCGGAGATATAGCTATCGATTAACATGCGTTTGCGCAAACTGCGTACCTGATTGTCGATCAGTTCCATTACTCGATAACTGTGAAACGCCCAGTCGCTCTTGGGCTCCTCTTCCGGCTTTAGCTTACCGCCAGCATCACTCACCAAGATCGTCTTGTACCTCTTGTAGGCGGTCTCTAATCCTAAATTGTCATAAACGCCGCCATCAGAGAGCACCACATCGGTGGTATACGGCGGTCGTTGTAGATCATCTCCGCTA
This sequence comes from Candidatus Thiodiazotropha sp., assembly GCA_050119385.1. Classification (GTDB taxonomy): domain Bacteria; phylum Pseudomonadota; class Gammaproteobacteria; order Chromatiales; family Chromatiaceae; genus Thiodiazotropha. The sequence continues at coordinate 4,534 of JASFJX010000138.1, forward strand.
TTAGGTGTGAAGTCACTGGATTCCAATTCAAGTTCGACTGGTGAAAGAAACGGTGGAAAGGCCGATGACGCGGCGATGGCCTGCGCTAACAATACCATTGGTTTTTTCACCTCTCCGACACGGTAGTCGCGCATGTAGGGTTTCATGAACCTCCACAACGCACCCGACTGGACATTCGTGGCATTAATCACAAAGCGCGGATAATCGGGCAAATCCTGTAGCGTATGTTCCCCGAATAAGTATTTGCGATAGGCATTAGTTACCTTCTCACCGATCGAATCTGTCGAAAAGATACCACCAAGGATTGATCCGCGGTCGATGGTTTTTCCGGCTAGCTTGCGAATCGGATCAGTCACAGCCGTGTTGAAGCCCTGCCCCACACCCTCACTATCGAACGCCAGTTGCGACCAGTTAAGTCCTAAAACTCCAGCAGTGATTGAACCTCCAGAAACCGATGAGATTCGTGTGAGCTTCGACAGGATGCCGAGTTCATTCAAACGCCAAAGTGTTCCGACATGAAATAACATTGCACGGTACCCACCGCCTGATAAACACAGTGCTATCCCTTCCTCCACTCCCGTGTGTGTTGATCCCGTCTCGATCAATTCGACCGGTGCTAACTCACGGTCATAACTACTGTGTGTTGTTTCATTCGTCATGATGGTGGTCCCTCACTATTGAGTTAGTTATCAGGCAATGCTTTCCCCATGCACGTCTCAGATATTTCATTTTGAGATAAGCCTCGCAGGCACGATACAACCCGTTAGGAAGTAATTGTATTGTTTGGTACGTATGGCATGTGCGCTCGCGGTCTCCGCGAGGCTAGCAGAAGCCCCAACCTCTTGCTGTGTGCTGGGAATCTTGGTGTTGAGCGCAGTACCTATCGCTAGGGTCCCAAACTCATCTGGACTCGGTTCAGCACACACAACGTACTTTGTGCCATCTGGCCCACAGCGGTCAGTTACCAATATCAACCTTTGGTATGCATAGACGCTTAGAGTAGTCAGGCGTTTTCCGTATATCGAACATTCCTTGTATATGACACTCATGCACCCGCAGGCATAGCGAACCACACTGAGCAGTGAACCAAGGTTTAAGGCACACTCCCAACTGCGATGTAACACAAAAAAGTGATGGTACCTGGAGGTCCCAGTCTGGGTGTATGAAGAGCGATTGCGATAGGACGTCAGGTTGAGCATGAGTGTCCCTCTTAGCATTCAGACATCCAGAAGCACCCCACAGGGTGAATTCCTTATTTATGATTTTAAATCTAGACGAAATTGACTATTTTGCTAGATACAGGTCATTTCTGAGCAGCCCAACATCTTTCAATCGACAATTGTAAATCCTCATTACCAAGTGAGTTTGTAAGGTATTCGGGTGTACGTCCTCAGCAAGTACCTATGGCGACTATAATGAACTCTATTTGAAGTCAGGCCTTCAGATATATTAGTGCATTATTCTGTGGCGAACGACCAGGTCCTTAACCAAAAGAATATGATGAATTTTGCTTTCTGTTGGTTTTTCGAATCCTACTAGCGCTACGGCGCTGACCGTTACAAACATCTGCGCTACCAGAAGCCACGCAGGAAGCGCTACGGAAGCTAGGATCGTCGTGGACAGGTAGAGATAGGGTCTGCATTGACGTGCGGCCTGCTGGATCCGAACAGAAACCGGTTGATCCGGCAGATGCAGTATCTGCTGAACCTGGAGATAAGCCGGAATAAATCAGCGTTGATTCAGTTGCCGAAATTGCTGTGTGCCTGCTGGGGCGGGGAACCTCTGCACACTCAGTGGATTTCTTGTTATCGTCGGCCCAGCCCATGTACGGTTTACGGTTTTCTACATGCTTTGTTAGAAGATTAATTAGATGCGAATCATTGGCATGCTTAGATCTTCTACTTACGAGTATGACGTTGATGAATAGATGGTATGTAGTATTCGACTGCTCAAGGGGGCTGCAAAGTAAGCATCCGGCCAACAGCAGGATTCCCCCACCACTTTCTATTTGCTAAATTCAAAATTCCAGGGCAGTAAGGCGGCGCGTTGTCCGTCATCAACCGCCAAGGGATAACGCACAAACAGCTCATTGAGATAGCGCTTGGGTTCAAGGCCGTTGGCCTTGGCGCTCTCGATCAGAGAATAGATGAAGGCACTGGCGCAAGCCCCACGGGGGCTACCAGCAAAGAGCCAGTTCTTCCGACCCAAAGTGAAGGGTCTGATGGCTTGCTCCATGGGATTATTATCGATGGGCAGGTCGGGGTGCGACAGGAAGGCGGTAAACTTTTGCCATTGATTCAGGGCATAACCGATCGCGGTGTTCATTGCGCCCTTGCTGAGATAGTAACCCGCCATCGCCTCAAGTTGGCTTTTGAGTTTCGCCATCTGTGGTGCGACATCACGTTGCCGGGCTTCGAGGCGTACTTGCCCTGTCAGATGAGTGCTCTTGGCCTCCTGTTTGTAGATCAAGGCGATGGTCTTCAATATCTTGTGGGCATCGGAGTCATGTCGGCGTCCCTTGGCGGCATCGGCGAACTTACGCCGACAGTGAGCCAGACAGCCGCCATGGGCCTGGATCTGGGGGTGTTGCTTCGCCAGCTTGTTGTATGGCGGGTGCTCATCGCTGATGATCACCCCCTGGAAATCCTCCAGGCAGGGCCGAAGCCATGCCTCGAGGGCCTCGAAGTTGCGTCGGCTATGGTAGTGGAAGAGTACGATGGGCTTGTCTGGCGGTCCGGCCCGAATCCCCCAAAGGTAACTATTGGTCTGGTTACTTCGGCCTGGCTCATCGAGCACCTGTAAGGTGGTCTCATCCAGATGCCATAAGGGACTTTTAGCGATATCCCGGTAAAACAGCTGCTCCAGGGGTTTGAGGCGCTCATAGAGCTGAATGGGCCAATCACACAGGGTACTATAACCGATCTCGATGCCCTCTCGGCGTAGCCGTTTTTCGGTGCGATAGAACGACATCGCATCAAGGAACTTACTGCAGAGCACATCGGCCAATACAGAGGCATCGGCCAGACTGCGTGGCAGTA
>JASFJX010000139.1:0-7558 GCA_050119385.1 Candidatus Thiodiazotropha sp.
ACATTTCTTGCCAATTTCATTTTCAACCTCGTGAAGAATTTAAAACAACGCTTAGTTTCTATTACACACGAAAGTGAGAGTTGTGAAAACCATTTTAAATCATGAGTATCGGGGCGTTGGGTCGTCGACACTCCAGTTTGATTTCTCGAGGTGTGATGTTTGTCGCAAACCAGATGCTGCTTTTAGAGCAATGAGTGAGAGATCTATTCTCGTTAGTGTTACCGAATTTTTACCGCAGCTGGGCAGCGAGACCGTTGCGAGGACGCGTTCAGCGTAGGTCGGTTACACTTTGTACTTTACGAATATTCCATGCATATCGTTTATAACTGCAAGTTGGTTAATTTTCTAAGCAACCGGTTGAAATATTCAGGCTAGCCCGAATTATATTAGGAATTTTTTCTATTTACATAGGGTTAACTAATACTGAAGCGGCTGTGGAGTCTGAAGTTCTCGGTCCTGAAATCCGGGTCGGAGAATAGACCTGACCTCTTTAACCTGCTCCGGAGCGACAAGTCGCCCCCTACAGCTCTGATCAATAGGGAAGCAAACCTTAAATGAATGTATGTTAATATGTCACATCGCAGTAGTTCAGTTTTTCACTGCGCAGCGCTCCAATAACGCATGAATATAAAACCACACGGATGCCATTCACCAGGACGACCTGGCAGATCATAGAACTGAGTGTGACCTCGGGTATGAATGCAATCTGAATCCTTTAAACAACAGGTATGCAACCTTTATACTTCATGAGCCTCTTTCAATAACTAAGTAAAGGATCTGATTAATATGAGCATGGATAAAGCACAACACTGGATGCGTCGGATATATCGATTATTTATAAATAGGCTACCTGAGTATAATCTTTCTCAGGTAACAAAATATGCCGGCCTGTTTAGAGCGAAAGCTGTTTTTGCTCATGCCTCATTGCAGATCCAGTCTGTGCGCCATGCAATCTATAGCATCGCAGTTATTACTAGCATTGTGCTAGTACTCATCGCTGCGGGTTGCAATCAGTCGGGGCCGGCGATGTTGGGAGAACAGGTCAATCCTGATCTGTACATTCAGCCCGTGTCAGGGAGAACCCGATTCGGTGTGGACTGGAAGGATATCGTGCCACCATCACCTCTCCAGGTGGTCGAAAACGAACAGTCTATTCGGCTGAGGTCGGCCGGAATCAAAGATATGACTCACAGTGATTCGCTGATACTGACAGATGGGCGCAAGGTTACAATTAGCGCAGTAGTTGTTGATGATCAGGGTACGAGCTATCCGCTCTCTCTGGGGGGCATAGCTGGCGCTCAACATGCCTATTTCTACCGTGCCGGGGACTACCCGCCAGGTCCTGATTTTAATGTCGAACGAACCATCGTGAAGCTCCGCCTGAAGAGCGATCTGCCGCTCGAGGTCGATGAAATACAGTGGGTCTGCACGACAACTCATTAAATTAAGAAACAAGGATGAATGTATATGACAAAGTCTGTGAATATTTTACGTCCCGCTGACATTATCGTTAGCACCACGCCGCAGGTGTACCCAACGCAACAGGCTCCTCGGTCAGTCATGCCATGGTCTATATCGGTAACCAGTTTGTCATCGAGGCCATTTCAGCTGGAGTCGTTAAACGCACTTTGAATCAGGCGCTACGAGATGCAACCCTTGCAATCGCATTGCGACGACGAAATCTCTCCAAAGAAAAGGCCAATGCAGTGAGTTTTCTCCTGCCTGTTAACTAAACAATAGACAATAGGACCTGGTGATCTTCCAGCCAGGGCAACCCATCTCAATCGCAAGATAACAAAATACCAGAACAGCTGCGTAGTACCAGGGCTTTTATGCCCGCCATCACGACACATCATGGCAATTGAATTGAAGTGGTTGGACGGTGGCTTGTCGCCTTATGGAAGCCTGAGGCTGAGGATCTGGGAGAAAGCGCAAAAGTGCGGATTTAGCTCACTGGTTTAGAAACCGCAGGGTGTTGTATGGATCGTGGGCAGATTGATCCCGAGCAGGGGGGGCGCTCCGGGGGCTCTACCTTGATATGAAGGGTGGTTGCGTTTATTCTTCTTGCACTTCGAATGCTTTATTTATGGCTAGAGGTATTGGTCAATTCGAGATGTGATATTTAACGTTGCGATCTATTAAGACTTTAGCGTGGAGTGTGGATATGGCACAAAATGATTGTGAAAATTGCAAGTTGAGAGCGAGATTCGATAATAACCCAAAGTCGATCTTAGGCCGAGTCTGGCGCTGGCACATTAACTTTTGTCCTGGGTGGAAGCGATATTATCAGTCACTTTCTCCGGAGGAACAAAAGGAAGTGGCTGCTAAATACAATTTTAACAAATATTTATAAAGCTTTTCAGTATTGATGCTTAGGCTGAAGTTAATGTATATGCTGTATGCATTTTGTTGCCGTGAGAATTAATGTTTATAACGCCTGCAATTATGTTTTGTTGCCCTCTGAACTATTATTTTGGGTTTTAGCTAGGATCGATATTATGCATATTGTTTGCTATGAACTTGAAAGATAGTCGATTCATAATTGTGGGGGTGAAATTGAATTCACTTTTCCCTTACGCAAATATTGCAGTTGGTGTGCTTATTATTTTAATAACCACATTGACAATATCCGGTTGTTCTGATAACCCTAAAATCCTAAATTATATGGAAAAATACACTGGACATGGACATAATGAAGTCTATGTCGTAAGTCATGCATGGCATACGGGCTTTGTGATTCAATCGTCAAAAGTCTATGAGGTCATACCCTCATTGGAAAAACGCTTTGGAAATAGTGCCAATATAGAGTTTGGGTGGGGTGATAGGAAATTTTATCAGGCAAAGGAGATAACCACGGGCTTGGCTATAAGGGCGATATTCTGGCCAACTGAAACAGTGGTGCATGCTGTGGCAGTCCCGGAAAATGTGAGGGGCTATTTCGCCAATAGCCAAATAGAACTACTATGTTTGAATCACAATGAGCTTTCCTCTCTGGTGAAATTTATTTCTAACAGCTTCAGTAAGAATAGATGGGGTGAGGTGGAGCTTCTGGCTAAAGGTATTTATGGTGATAGTCAATTCTATAAAGGAGCTGGGGATTACCATATGTTGAATACTTGTAATGAATGGACGGCAAAGGGTTTGAAGAGTATTGGCATGGATATATTACCCGTTACCAAGGTAACAGCAGAAAGTGTTATGACTTATCTCAATGAATTTAATTTAACTCAAAATAAGGCAGCCGTGTCTGAAACTGATTCAGGGTGTGTGTTTGTTACAGATAAATAACAACTCTATATTCGATTGATTCTATTGGTATTAGTAGGAAAGATTAAGATGTACAGAATAACGGTGTTAATATTATGTCTGTTTCTGCAAGGGTGTGCAGAGGAAAAAGATTCGGATGAAAGCCAAGAGACTGTTTATATAAATAATGGTGCGATCCAGTGTGAGTCGGAAGGATTGTCAGAGCTGGAAACGGCACAACAGCTTATCGACAACGGAATAGACGTCATATTATCAACCTGTGGCGTTCTCACAGGTATTAGCACGGTAACTGTATGTGGCGCTGAGGATATTCGTATAAATTTGCACGTTATTAATGCCCAGAATTTAGCTGATGCACAGGAATTGGGATTTGAATCTGTGAGTAGCTTGAAAAATGAAGATGGCATCGGATATATGATCCTTGGATGTGAAGAGTAGTCCCATGAGGTTCAGTTCCTGAGAGGCTGAATGCTTCATCTTTAAGGAGCGGAAGTCATTTAAGGTTTACCTGATCCGCTAGCCGCAGATCTCTCTCATTGCTATGACTCGCAATCGCCTCCCTGGCTGCAATTTTGAGGCGAACGGCCTCTGCCCAATCATCACCCTTTGGTTCGAGTGCTGAGGCTATAATGATGCGCACTGCGCCATGGTGTGGAAAATTGGAATCGGATTGTAAAATGGCACGGGTGCCTCTGATGGTGACCGGTAGAATCGGCGTACCACTCTTGGTCGCCGCAATAAATGCTCCCATGTGAAAAGGCAGTAGGCCAGGTTCGGCACGGAAAGTGCCTTCCGGGTAGAAGGCCAGTGATCGGCCGGCAGTGAGCTGGGCGGCAAACTCCTCGGTCGCTATGACGCTGCGCCGGGTGTCAAAGCGCTCCACGAACAGGGTGTTAAGCCTTTGCAGAAACAGCCTTGAGTGAAACTTCTCCGCCAGTTCCTGTTTGGCTATATAGATGAAATCGCGGGGTATGCCATCGATCAACGCCAGGGTATCGAGATAGCTGGAGTGGTTGGCTACCAGGATCATAGGGTGATCGGGTGATGGCAGATTTTCAAGGCCCTCTACAACGAGTGGTGTGGCGGTAAGGCCTCGCAGGATGCGAATCGCCCTACGGATCAGGCTCCAGCGCCAGGAGAGGCGTGGCAGCAAGGCAACGCTGAGCCAAACCAGCGGGACCAATGTGTAGAAGATGATCCAGGCATAGGTTGCAAAAAGGTAGCGAATTGCTCCCCGATGGATGCTGTGCAGCCGCTGTGCCATGCCCGATAGCAGCAGGCTCAATACCTGTATCGATAGTGGGCGCTGACTGCGACCCAGGCGTCCCTGTTCATAAAGTGTGCGCATAGTGCCCCGGCGCAGTTTTCCGCTGGAGGTTTTCAGCACTGTGTGCGGGGGCGCCAATAGAAGATCGTCCGGTGGCATTCCCAGCAGATCGGTAGTGCGTTCCAGAATCGCCTGCCGCATCTTTTCTTGGCGTTGGTGATCCGTCTCCCGGCTCTCTGCCACAACGATCAGGCGTTCACTGCCGCTGGTGGGATCATTGCTGGGAAACACGGCCACACAGCCTTTGCGAATGCCGGGAAGCTCCCCCAACTGCTGTTCCAGTTCATAAGGGTAGATGTTGCGTCCGCCACGGATGATCATCTCCTTGAGGCGTCCCGTGATATAGATATCGCCATCCGCGAGATAAGCCTGATCGCCGGTGTCCAGCCAGCCGTCGCGGTACAGTTTTGCAGTGGCTTCGGGATTATTGAAGTAACCGCTGGTGGCGGAGGGTCCCTGAAACTCCAGTCGCCCCTCTTTGCGCTCGGGTAGTGGTCTATCGGCACTATCCACTATCTGAACCCGGTAGCCGGGCAGCGGTCGACCGCAAGCCACGATAGTCATCGGGTCAGGATCCCTTTCCCTTGCCGGTGCGGCTTCACCGTGCAGCATAAAGCGTTCTCTGTTAACCCGGTCGATGACGGGGCCACGCAGGGGGGGTGGGAAGGCCAGCCCTACGGCCGATTCCGCCAGGCCATAGACAGGGGCCAGGGTGCCGGCCCTCAGCCCGTATGAGGCAAAACGGCGGTTAAATCCTTGCAGGGTCGCTGCAGTAACAGGCTCGGCGCCATTGAAGGCGTAGCGCCATGAGCTGAGATCGAGCCCGACTATCTCTTCATCCGGCACTTTGCTGAGACAGAGTTCGTAGCCGAAGTTGGGGGATGCGGATAGGGTCCCGCGGTGACGATGGATGGCCCAAAGCCAGCGGGAGGGGCGCGCCAAGAAGCGTAATGGTGACATGACCACCAGTGGTAATCCGTAGTAGAGACTACCGAGCCAGGCACCGATCAGGCCCATGTCATGGTAGAGAGGGAGCCAGCTTATGAAGACGTCTTCGGAGTTAACCTCAACGGCTGTTCCCATGGCACGTATGTTGGCCAGAAGATTGGTGTGGGTGAGCATAACCCCTTTGGGGTCACCTGTACTCCCCGATGTATATTGCAGAAAGGCGATATCATCACCGTTCCTGGATACGGCCTGAGGTGTGCCCGACGAGCTATCGAGATCGACCCAGTCGACGATATGCTGTAGGGACGGTACCTGGGTCTTGAGCAAACGCGCCACCCTGCGTGCTTCTTGAATGGTAATTAGTACGCGTACCCCGGCGTTTTGCAGTATCCGTCCATGGCGTCGCAGATGCTCCTCCAACTGCGAGGGGCGGGTGGGCGGATAGATGGGCACCGGCACTGCGCCGGCCAGCAGGATGCCGAAAAAACTGAAGAAATAGCTCTCACCGGTAGGTAGCATCAGCGCCACCCGGTCCCCCGGTCTCACCGAACGTTCCCACAAACCTGACGCCACCCTGGCTGCACCCAACCATAGATCCTGGTAGCTCAGCTCATCGGGATCTTCGTGAGTGCCGTAATGCAGTATATGTACTCGTTGTGGCTGATGATCCAAATGCCAGGCCAACACCTCCATCATGGTTGAGGCCGCGGACGGAAGCGCGGCTCCGCCTGCAGGAAGTTTATGCTTCATTGTGGTCTCTTGCGCTTGCGGTATACCAGCCGCTTGCGCCAGCAGCGCCAACAGTGCACGGGGTGTTTCAGCGAGTAACGCTTCGTCAGGCATGAGAACAGCGAAATTTTCGTTAATGCGGGCAATCAACTCTGTCCGTGCAAGGCTGTCCAATCCCAGGTCGTACTCCAGACGGCAGTCCAGGTCCAACGCTCGCCTGTAGTGATCGGCAGCGGGCATCTCATCAATCAATCCTTGGATTACACCCAGCAGGGCATCGGCTGTGATATCGGGTTTTTGGTTATCCTTCTCTTCGGGAAGTCGATTACCCATAGGCTTGGACCTTGTTAAGTGTGCTTCACACAAGTTGTGACAGCGCAGAAGCATTATGCGGTGCATAGGCCGCATAGTCGTTGTTGAAAAAAATAAAGACCTCTTTTGCTCCCTCTTGCGTCATCTTGCGAGCAGTGTCAGCCACTGAACGTAACTCATCCTGAGTATAGTTGTCGGCATACCAGCTCCGGCGTCCATGCAGTCGCAGATAACCGGTGTCCCCGGTGACAATACTGGTCAATTCGTGCTCAGGATGGTCGGGATTGCAGTAGTTGGCGCCTCGTTGCCTGAGCAGGGCGAAGATCTCTTCGGTCAACCAGTGCTCATCTCGAAACTCCACCGCCACCAGGGAGGGGAAGGCGAAATCATGCAGCGCGGCATCCAAGAGTTGCGGTTGATAGGGCAGGTTGGGGGGGAGTTGCAGAAGCAGCAATCCCAACCGATTCCCGAGTAGGTGTGCCGAGCGGACAAAATCGGCAATCAACTCCGTGGTATCGTGCAGCCTGTGCCTGTGGCTGATCAGGCGCGGTACTTTCAGTACATAACGAAAGCCCTCGGGCGCCCGGTCACGCCAGTTCTGATAGGTTGAATCTTTGAATCTGCGGTAGAAGGTTGCGTTGACTTCCACTGTGTTGAAGCGTTCAGCATAGAAATCGAACCAGCGGTTTTTCGCCAGCTTGTCTGGGTAGAAACTTCCTCGCCAGTGATCGTAGCTCCAGCCGGATGTGCCCACACGAATGGTCATCTGATCGCCCGATGTTGCCAGCCATTGTTTTTTAAGATTTTAGACGCAGTTACTCGACTTGGCTCCTTGTTACAAGTTTAGAAGAAAAAACAACACTAATAAGTTTTATAACTAGTGTGGTGTAACGAATAAATGGCACATATCAGCGTGACGAGAAGCCGTTAGCTGCAAGGCGCGTCGCGCAGGGAATGGCATGCCCTTTACAAGCG
>JASFJX010000140.1:0-7550 GCA_050119385.1 Candidatus Thiodiazotropha sp.
CTCTCCAGACCGATGTGCCCGCCCATCAGCTCCACCAACTGCTGACAGATCGCCAATCCCAGGCCGGTACCGCCATAGCGGGTTGAGTCGGAGTTGTCCACCTGACTGAACTCGGAGAAGAGCCGTCGCTGTGCCTCTTTACTGATACCGATGCCGGTGTCTTGCACCTCGAAGCGCAATACGGTCCTGTCACCGTTTTTACCCAACGCCGTAACACGCAGCAGGACCGCACCCTGTTCAGTGAACTTGGCGGCGTTGTCCATCAAGTTGAGCAGGATCTGGCGCAGGCGACCGGGATCGCCCATCAACTGAGCCGGGATACCGTGGCCAAGGGTGGAGATGATATCCAGACCCTGTTTGTCCTTGACGCGATACCCTACTGCCTCGTCCACCCCTGCCACGAGATCGCGCAGGTTGAACTTGACCTGCTCCAGGGTCAACTGGCCTGCCTCGATCTTGGAGAAATCGAGCACATCGTTGATCAGCCCCAGCAGCGCCTTGCCCGATGTCTCGGCGGTATGGGCATAGAGGTGTTGGTTTTCGTCCAGGGTTGTCTCAATCAGCAGCCCGACGGAACCGAGCACCGCATTAAGGGGTGAACGGATCTCGTGGCTCATATGGGCCAGGAAGCGGGACTTGGCCTCGGAGGCCGCCTCGGCCTGCCGCTTGGCCTCGCGCAGTTGATTTTCAGCCGCCTTCTGCTCACTGATATCGCGCACAAAAGCAGTGCAGAGCACTTCACCATCGAGTTCGATGGGAATGATGGTCAGTTCCACCGGAAACTCCTCGCCATTACGGCGCATGGCGTTCACTTCAATACGCCGGCGCTGCACCTGTTCCTGACCTGTTCTCAGGTAACGTTGTATCCACTTGTTGTGGAGCTTGCGCTGCGCCGGCGGAATGATGACTTCGCTGATCGACCACCCCAACACCTCGTCACGCTGAAAGCCGAAGGTCTGCTCCGCCACCGGGCTGAAATCGATGATTGCCCCTGTATCATCGACGGTGATCAAGGCGTCGAGGCTGGCGGCCATGATCGCGCTGTTGATGGCCGTGCTGCGGCTGATCGCCTTCTCCATGCTTCGCTTCTCACTGAGATCACTCACCAGGCCGACAAACATCCTCTCATCGCCGATGCGCATCTCGGAGACCCGCAGGCTCAAGGGGAACTCGCTGCCATCTTTTCGTAGCCCCAGTGCTTCGCGACCAATGCCGATCACCCTCGCCTGTCCCCCATCCAGGTAGCGTTTCAGGTAACCGTCATGCTCATCGCGATAGGGAGTCGGCATGAGGCAGGAGACATTGCGGCCGATCAGCTCAGGCTCTTGGTAGCCGAAGATCTCCTGACCGACGCGGTTGATGCTCTGGATGATGCCCGACTGATCGATTGTGATGAAACCGTTGATTGCCGTATCCAGGGTGGTCTTGAGTCGCAGTTCGCTCTGGGTGAGCTGCTCCGCCAATGCCTGGCTGTCGGCCAGACTGCGCTGCATCTCTTCATGGGAGTGCTGCAGACGTTGCGACATGGTGTTGAACGCTATGGCGGCGGTTCGGATCTCGGCACAATCCTCCACCGCCACCTGGGTTCCCAGCTTCCCGTCGGCGATGGCCTCGGCCCCTTTCGCCAAGCGTATCAGGCTGCGGCTCAAGTAGGTGCCGAAAAAAAAGGAGAAGACGGCGACCAGCACCATCTCAAGGGCGGCGATGCTCAACAGGCGGTCACGTGCTTCGTCCACAAGGGTATTGAGCGGCGCCACCGAGAGGCCAAGCTCCACACGACCGAACTTATAATCCCCTTCCATTATTTCGGCATCGATATCGAAAATACCATCGGCGCTTTGCTCAAACAGCTCATCCCGCTCAAAGGGCCTGCTCAAGGCGTCGAGAGCCCCCTCCTCAGCCAATACGCGATCGTTGTCCAAAATCCGGACATAGACCACCCCGGGCGACTGCATCATCTCTGTAACCACCGCATCGAGAGTTGCCAGATCGGAGGAGAGCACCGGATTTTTAGTCATGGCGGCGAAGAGGCGCGTGGTGGTCTCAGCGCGTTTGGTCAACTCCTCCTGATTGGATTGGGTGAGATAGTTGAGACTGCTCCACACCAACACCAATAGAATTACCCCTTCGATCAGGGCGATACCGAATATTGTTTTAAGCCTGAAGCACATGGGTTACTCCATGTTCACTTGCCAAGGGGCAAATCGATATTCAGCTCTCTGACATCATCCCACTGGCGGTCCTCGGCCGCCTCGAATCCTTGCATGTTCAGTGGCGTCAGCAGATCACCCTCTTTTGAGGAATGATCCACGCTGAACAGTGCAGCGGCAATTGTCTGAACCAGTTGCGGAACCAAGCGTGGATGTGCAGCGATGGCGTGGGCGGTATAGCCGGGCGTGGTCCACAATACCCTTAGTTGTTCCCGCACCTGGGGCACTACACTATTGAAGGTTCGTATCACACCGCCGCCTGCGGGATAGAGCCCCTTTGCAACCGCACGATAAACCGAATCGTGTGAGGTAACATATTTGACCGAGAAGGGAATATCCTGCTGCTTTAAATGGGCTCTCGGCAAAAGACTGGCGGCAAAAGCAGCCGGTGACGGGAAAGCGAGTGTCAGGTCTGCCAGTTGATCCAATGTCTGCAGCTTGCTCTCTTTTCTCACCACCAATATCCCTTTGATCTGTCTGTTCCTCTCCTTGGCAAAGACACGATAACCTGGCTCTCGACTAAAAATAGTGTAGTGATAGGGATTCATATAGGCAATGTCGTACTCCCCTGATGCCAGACGCTGTTCGAAAGTGGGAATATCGGGTGCGGTTCGGAAAACGATTCGCCTACCTGTCTGTTGCGAAAGGTAGTCCAGCAACGGGTTCCAGATACGCGCCAACGTACTTGCCGATTGCTGTGGTACAACACCGAAGCTGATCGGGGCCGAATCACCTTTGGCAAAGGCGCTAGCCCAAGCTGGTCCCATTGAAAGAACGAATAAAAAAATCAGATCAATTTGTCGCAGTGATTTCATCATGGTCCTGCTCAGCCTCTTAAATTACTGAAAGATTTGCCGGGCTGCCCTCAACCCGTATAAAGAGCAAGGCAAAATGCACACCAATTCGTAAACACTTTGTACTTAATATATTCCAGAAATATCTTTTAAAAACTGCTGATTAATTTCTTTTTCAAGGGACCGGATGAATTATTCGGATCAAATCGGCTTTCCAGCGGATTAATAAACGCCAAAATGATGGTTTGAGCCGCAATTTGAGTTGCAATTTGCAAATCAAAATAAAAACAGAACCGGCCAGCCCGTATTTCTCACCAGGACAAGTTACCGCTCAAACATCGAGAAACGCGATTGGCCCATATCTTGATTATCATCTGGCATCAGACCATCGTTACGGAAACGAGATATGGCCAGAGCAGTTGTCAAAAACCCATATAGCCGCATCGAATCAAGCAGGCTCATTGAAAACAAATGTCCTCAGGAACAACCACGCCTATTGGTTGTGGAGGACAGTCTCAGTGAACAGATGCGTCTAAAGGCGATGTTGACAAAACTCGACTACGAAGTGGTACTCGCCGGCGACGGGCAAGAGGCCTTGGCCGTGTTGGATAGCACTCCCATTCAACTCGTCATCAGCGACTGGCGCATGCCAAACCTGAGCGGTATCGATCTCTGCCGGCGGATCCGGGGAAATCCCGATTACGCTGATCCCTACTTTATTTTGCTGACTGGTTGTGACTCGCCGCCAGACTTGGTGGCCGGAATGGACGCAGGCGCGGATGACTTCATCGCAAAACCCTTCAACAGCGAAGAGCTGCGGGTCAGGCTCCAGGCGGGGCTGCGCATTATCGGTCTGCGAAACGAGTTAAAACAACGCAATACAGCGTTAGCAGATTCGTTACAGAAAGAAGCGCAAGCCAATCACCGCATCCAGCAAGACCTTAATACAGCAGCCATCATGCAGCAGGCCTTGCTGCCCAATGGTGAAAGTCCGTTTTCGCAGCTGGAGCTGGCCACACTGTTTAAACCGGCCAGTGTGGTCGCGGGCGATACCTATAACTATTTCAAACTCGACGAGCGGCACCTCGGTTTCTATCACCTGGATGTGGCCGGCCACGGTATTGCCTCAGCCATGCTCTCATTCACTCTGTCGCGGCTGCTCTCCCCCGATATGTTGCAGCATGAGCTGAATCTACCGGATACGGCCCCCAGCCGCCCCCACGAAGTGGTCGCCGCCCTCAATCGGCGCTTTTTGCACGAAGAGTTCAATGAACATTATTTCACCATGATCTATGGTGTGCTTGACATAACAACGGGCAAAGGTGAGTTCTGCCAGGCCGGTCATCCTCACCCGTTGCTCTGCCGTGCCGACGGGACGGTGCAACGCCTTGGCAGCGGCGGTTTTCCCGTGGCCATGCTGGCTGAGGCGGTCTATGAAAGCACCCCATTTACACTACACCGGGGAGACAGGCTCTGGCTCTATTCCGACGGCATTACCGACTGCAGTAATGAACAGGGCAAGACACTGGGAATGGAGCAGTTCGCAACGCTCATCAGACAGACCAGCAAGTCCGAACTGAGCCGTCTCCCTGTCGCCATCAACAAGATCCTCACTCACTGGCATGGCGCCACGGCTCTCGATGATGACATCTCATTGCTGGCGATCGGTTACAACGCAGAGACAAAGACCTCCCCCCATACCAAACCGGCCAGGTTCATCATCCCGGCCAGTGTAAAAGGCGTCGCCGATGTGACTGCCAAAGCGGGCAAATACTGCCAGCGACATAATCTGCCCGAAGCATTTTGCTTTCAGGTGGAGGTGGTGGTGGCCGAAGTGCTTAACAATGTGCTTGA
This sequence comes from Candidatus Thiodiazotropha sp., assembly GCA_050119385.1. Lineage (GTDB taxonomy): Bacteria > Pseudomonadota > Gammaproteobacteria > Chromatiales > Chromatiaceae > Thiodiazotropha. The sequence continues at coordinate 4,859 of JASFJX010000140.1, forward strand.
ACACGCCCTGCCAGGCCACGCCAAAAACAAAATCGAATTGATCTGCCATCTCCAGGACGATCAGTTCTTGATCGAGACCATCGACGATGGCCTGCCGCTACAGACACTGCCCGGGGATAAACGGATGCCGACTTCCTGGGCTGAATCGGGACGTGGCTGGCCGATCGTTAACAATTGGATGGACGAGATCAGTTTCAACCGAGCCGATGACAGAAATCACCTGCTGATGAAGAAACATATCCCAGCATCAGCATAGCAGCCGGGCACTCAGCCCGTTCTGTTTGAAAAAAATCATGTGCTTGTCTCGCTGTCCAGCCGCGGTATTTGCTCAATCATCCATCCTTCGGTCTGTAAACGGCCCATCCGACCAACAGGGATGTAGGAAGTGCCAAAATCCTGCCAGGAGCAGGATTGGCCCTGCGCCACTCCTCAATAGCAAGCTGTTTATTCAATCTCAAGTCTGTATCTGAATAACGATTCCGGTGCGATCATCGCATTCCCGGATGAAACACTCAGGCTAGCAGTCTGCTATTGCCCTCTCCCTTAGCAATACGCAAATCATTCATCACCATGCTTGCAGAATTGCTTCGCATTTTGCGAGGCACTACCAAACCAATTGATAACATATTGTTTTTTAGACATAAAAAACCTGGCACGTGGTTTGATACAGAAACTGTACTGTATGAATTTTAACCAACGAGGTGACTTATGGAACTCACAAGACACAACCACGGACCGGTCGAGGTGATCGAACTTCCCGCCCGGCTGGTAATGGCCAACGCCCCCGACACCCGGCGCGCCATCCTCGACTTGATCGAGCAGGGCCGTAATCGACTGATCTTCGATCTCAATCAGGTGGATTTTATCGACTCCAGCGGCCTCTCAGTACTGGTCTCAGCCCTCAAGGCGGCTAACAATGATGCCGGAGAAGTACTGCTGCTCAGCCCTAGCGATGGTGTGCGTTCACTCATCGAGCTGACCCGCCTGCACCAGATATTTGAGATCTACGAGGATCGTAATGCCGCTATCCAGAGGTTGTCATGAGCACACCGGCGCGCCTGTTGCCACTCCTGCTGATGTCTACCACCCTGTTACTCGGCGGCTGCGCCACACCCAGGCTGGACGATCAGTTATTGTCTGAACAACCCTATCTGCAGTGGATCGACAATGAACGCCTCACCGGCAACATAGTTGTAAATTCCCCGGTTCAGCCCCCGGCGCCGCGCAATCTGCCACTCCGGCCAGACCCCGACACCAGCCTGCCGCGCTGGATCGCTGAACCGCCGCCCCTGTCTCCGGGCGACCGGGTAAAGGTTGTGATACAGAACGGCGAACAGTTCAGTGGTCTCTACGAAGTGGATATCGACGGTGCGCTCAAACTCCCTTTTCTGCCCCCGCTGCCGGTCGCCGGTCTGCAAACCCAGGCAGCGGAACAGGCCATTGTGAAATCCCTGGTGGATGCGGAGTTTTTCCATGCCAATCGGGTTTCGGTCAGCGTTCGGGTGCAACAGTGGGCGCCGGTACAGGTCCATGTGAGCGGTGCGGTATTCAATCCCGGCCTGGTCAGCGCCAATGTGCGCAATCCCGAGGAGCGGACCTACAAATCCTTGCAATCCTCTGGTGATTTCCCTCCCGAGCGTTTATTACCCGCCGCCCTGCGCGCCGCAGGGGGGGTGCGGCCTGATGCCGCTATCAATGCCATTCAACTCGTGAGAAACGGCAAAACCCGTCATATCGACCTCAGTGGCCTGATGCAGGGCCATCCGGTGGCGCCGGTCGCACTGATGAGCGGAGACAGCATCATCGTCCCCAGCAATGGCAGGATCGACAGCACTTTGGTGACCACCTCGGCCATCACACCGCCGGGAATCCGGGTCTTCCTCTCCAATCTGGCGACACCGGCACCTGGCAATGCCGCCTCAGCGATAGAGAAACACGCCACCAGCCTGCCCTACGGCTCGCGTCTGTTGACGGCTGCGATCTCGGCCAACTGCGTCGGCGGCACCAATACAACCAACGGCTCCCGCCATGTGGTACTGATACAGAACGACCCCATCAGCGGCCGTAAAGAGGCTATCAAACGACCGGTGGATGAATTGTTGCGCTCACCTGAGCATAACCAGGTCAACCCGTTCATCATGCCCAACGACAGTATTGCCTGCTACGACTCCGGCATCACCAATTTCCGTGATATCGCCCGTACGCTGAATGATTTGGTATTGCCCATCACCCTGCTGTTTCTGCTTTAACCTGGATTACAGATTTAACCATGAACCGGTCATCCTCACATCGCCCCCCAGAGCCGAACTGGCGTCAACGCCTGCTGCATCGGGCAGTCTATGGCAGTGGCCTGTCACCGGCACAGCGGTGGGCGGCTTATCTGGGTGTACTGATGGCCGCGCTGATGATGACCTGGTTGCCGATAGGGCTGTTTGTGGCCCTGATACCGGTCAGCTACAGCAGTAAATGGGACTTGATCCTGCCGGGCTCAGGCAGCGGTCTCGCCGTTTCGCTGGAGAGCGTCGGCCAGGCCTCGGCCAACGCCGCCTCGCCCTATACCAGCCACTCCATCGACCCGAAGGTCAATTACAAAGCCTTGGCCGAAAATGCCTCGGTTTTACAGGCGGCCGCTGCCGAACTCGGCATGAGCATGGCGGAATTCGGCAAACCGCGTATCAAGCTGGTCGACCAG
>JASFJX010000141.1:0-7516 GCA_050119385.1 Candidatus Thiodiazotropha sp.
GCCGCCGAGGCCGCCAACAAGGCCAAGAGTGCATTTCTAGCCAACATGAGCCATGAGCTGCGCACCCCTCTCAATGCCATACTTGGCTTCTCCAGCATCATTCGTCAGGATCCCCTGCTCACAAAGAATCATAAGCGGAACATCGATATCATCAACCGCAGTGGAAAACATCTGCTGACCCTGATCAACGATGTGCTGGAAATGGCCAAGATCGAGGCTGGAGGTGTGGAACTTAACAATGCCCCGTTTGATCTGGGTGGCACGGTACGTGACGTCATCGATATGATGCTGATGCGGGCCAAGGACAGAAATTTACGACTCGTCATCGATCAATCTTCCCAGTTCCCTCGCTTCATTGTCGGCGACGAAGCACGCTTGCGTCAGGCACTGATCAACTTGATAGGCAATGCCATACAGTATACTCAGGAAGGCGGCGTGAATCTTAAACTGAGAACAACACAAAACGAACTCACACATCTACTGATCGAGGTCGAAGACTCGGGGCCCGGCATCTCAACAGAAGACCAGAAACACATCTTCGAGCCCTTCGTACAACTGGGCAAACATGGAGAAAACAAAGGCACGGGGCTGGGCCTGACCATTACCAGGCAGTTCATTAAGATGATGGGCGGCAGCATCGATTTGGAAAGCACGCCAGGCAAAGGTTCACTGTTCCGCATCGATCTGCCTATAACCGAAGCCAAGCAAACAGACATCGCTCAAGTGATGCAAATAACAACCGGCAAGGTGACGGGGCTTAAACCTGGAGAGCCGGAATATCGTATCCTGATAGTCGAGGACCAGATGGATAACCAGTTACTGTTGAGCAACCTGTTACAAGGGATCGGACTCCGGATCAAGGTCGCGGAGAATGGCAAACAGGGTATGGAACTGTTCCAAAGTTGGCAGCCGCATCTGATTTTGATGGACCGGCGTATGCCTGTGATGGACGGAGAGGAAGCGACGCGTAAGATCCGCGAATTGCCGGGTGGTCAGACAGTCAAGATCGTCGCTGTGACAGCCTCGGCTTTCAAGGAACAGCAACAAAAAATGGTCGATGCCGGCATCGACGACTTTATCGGCAAACCTTACCAGCCCGAAGAAATCTACACCTGCTTATCAAAACTGTTGGATATACGATTCCAATATGAAGAATCAAAAGAACCCAAGGAGCAGGCAAATACATTGACACCTGAAATGCTCACTGTCCTGCCGCAAAAGCTACGCGTCGAACTGCAAGAGGCATTACAAAGCCTGGAAAGCAGAGCAATCTTTCAGACTATCCAGCAGGTGGCGATGTATGATCAGGAACTGTATAAAAATTTAATTCAATGTGCCGAAAATTTTGATTACCCCACCATACTTCAAGCACTGAAATCAGACTGAACTCACGAGTTGGCGCTCCAAGCTGTCACAGAGCAAATACCGCAGCAGGGCGGCGAGACCGGTACGAGGGCGCGTTCAGCGTTAGTCGGTGACACTTTGTACTTTGCTAATATTCCAGACATATCTTTTAAAAAAACCGCTTGCCGGTTCACGCCTATCCTTCCATCCGGACTACACACTACCCCAGACCGTGCTTGACCGCATAGCGAACCAGCTCGACATTATTGTCGACACTCAACTTCTTCATCAGCCGCACCTTGTGAGTGCTGACGGTTTTATTGCTGATGGAAAGTTCATGAGCAATCTCGTTGACTCCCATACCCTGCACAAACATCTGCATGATGCTGTACTCCCTCTCGGTCAGATTCAAAGCAAGATCGTTACTTTCCTCGCTTCTACTATCGAATGCCAATCGCACCCCTAGCGCAGGATCGAGGAAGCGCCCGCCACCGGCCACACTACGGATCGCAACCACAAGAGCGCTGTAATCACTATCTTTAGAGAGATAGCCGTGCGCACCTGCCTTGAGAGCGCTGGTGGCGATATTGGGCTCCGCATGCATGCTAAGAATGAGGATACGTTGCTTAGGATAACGAGTATTGATGTGTGAGATCAGTTCAAGCCCACTGACCCCGTTCATAGACATATCCAACAGCACCAGGTCGAATATATCATTGCGTAGTGCCTCGAGCACTTCCCCGCCACTAGAGGCCTCGGCAGCAACATGAATATCATCATAAAGATTAAACAGCTGTTTCAGACCATCCCGCACTATGGCGTGGTCATCAGCAATCAATAACTTAATCATACTAAACCTCCTATTAATTTTCAGATTGCGGCATACGAGAGATTATGCGGGTTCCGCGCATCGACTCGCTGATGACTTCTAACTCTCCGCCCACTGCCAGCATACGTTCGCGCATACCCACCAGGCCGAAGGCGTTCGGTTGTACCGCTGATGGATCGAATCCCTTGCCGTCGTCGCGAATCTCAAGCAAGATAATGCCATCCTGGGATTTCAGGATAACCTCCGCCTTACGCGCTTCGGAATAGCGCGCGATATTGGTCAGCGATTCCTGCACCACTCGGTATACAACAATTTTGTAGGTGTCTGACATAGTCTTCATCTCCGGGCCCAGTTCCAGGACACAAGGTATTTCATACTGGGAAACAAATCCGTCGACCAACATTTCGAGCGCCGAGTCGATCCCCATATCCAATACGGCTGGACGTAATCGTTGCGACAGGTTCCGCGTAACCTTCTTCGTATGCTCCACCAGCGAGAGCATCGACTCCAGTTTCACTCTCAAGGATGGATTCCCGTCACCATATTCGATACTCAGTACCAAGGTGCGCAGCCCCAACGCGGTAAGATACTGGCCAAGTTCATCATGCAGTTCCCGGGCGATATGTTTTCGCTCCTCTTCCCGGGCGGTCTCTTGTCGCTGTGCCAGCGCTTGCAACTGCGCATGAGACTCCTCCAAACGCCGCTCGATCTTCTTGAATTGGGTAACCTCTCGACCAATGGCCAAAGCACCCCGTACTTCGCCATTGCCGCGCCGTTCCGCCACGAAGCTAATTTGGTAGATATGTTCCTCTTGCGCCCCATCCACAAGGATCAGCTCGATCTTTTCAGGTTCACCGGTACGTATAACCCGACTCAAGGCTAGACCATAGCGTTGAACCTGTTCAGGGTCGGGTAACAGCTCAAAGGCCGTCATGCCGATGATATCGTTCGGGCAGGAGGAGACTGCCCACGCCGCCAGTGGATTGGCATAGGTCACACGGAACTCCTGATTGTAGCGGATGAGGCTGTCGGGCAGGTTCTCCGCCAAGGTGCGGAACTCCCGCTCACGGTTATGCAGTGCCTGCTCAGTCTCACGCAGGCGGGTAATATCGCGACAGATACCAAGCACGCTGACAACATTGCCGGCCACATCCTTCTCGGGGATATGGCGAACCTCGAAGATCGCTTCCCTTCCAAGGATCTTCCAACGCGCTTCATATTCGTTTGGCTCACCAGTCACGAAGACCCGGCGTATACACGCCTCCAGCTCACGGGTTTGTCTCTCGCTGCCGTACAGCGACTGTTCTCTTTGTCGTTTGCCGCAAAGTTCGTTCTTCGTGATACCGAAGTTCTGGGTAACTACCGAATTGGCGTAGGTGAAGCGGCATTCGCTGTCAAACCGCACGAGCATGTCGGGAAAGTTTTCCACTAGTACACGGTAGCGGTGTTCACTGGCCTGCAACTGTGCTTCCGCATGTTTCCGCTCGGTGATGTCGCGCCCTATGGCGAGGACGTCGACAATACGACCCTGCTTATCGTATTCCGCAACCAGGCGCATACTGTAATAACGCACACCCTCACCTATATCCGGCAGAACAGCCTCGACCTCCGCCGGATCTCCCGTTTCGATCACCAATCTCATGGTTGCTTCGTAGTCGATAACTCTCTGCTTATCAGGAAAGAGCTCAATACATGTTTTACCTATGATTTCAGCGGCCTCAATACCTAACGACTGTTCCAATTGCGGATTGACATAGAGGAAGCGGGTGTCCAGGTCATGGCGGGCGATAATATCCGGCGCATTCTGCCCCAGGGCACGGAACCCCCTCTCGCGGGCCGCCAGCTCGTCTTGCGCCCTACACCGTTCCTCAACCTGGTTTCGCAACTGCCGGTTCGCCTGTTCCAGATTGGCGTTGAGAGCACGGATCTCTTCTCGGGAGTGACGCAAGCGCCACAAGAATACCAGACTAATCAACAACAATAATCCACCACCGCTGATCGCGGTCCACAGCCACCATTGACGTAGCGCCTGGCGGCGGTTGCGTTCGGTGAGTTCATCGATCTTTCGCTGTTTCGCCTCAGCCTGAAATCTCTTAGCCAAAGCGAGGATGCGTTCTCCCGATTCCTGAAGATGCAGTTGCTCATTGAGTTGAGCCGCTTCGTAGAGAAGCTGGTAGGCTTGGGTGTGGTTACCTTGGGTAGCCTTGATGGATGCCAAGCGATCCGCACTCTTTGCACGATAGATCGGAAACCCAATTTGTTCCGCTAAGGTGTAGGCACGTAACGCATCTGAATGAGCCAAACTGAGTTCCCCCACCTCCTGGCGCACTAGGCTACGATGAAAAAGCGTCCACCATAGACCAATAGGATTATTATGTTTTTCATATATGCCGGCAGACATCTTATACTGTGCTAACGCCTCTTCGGAACGCCCCTGTTTGAACAGCTCTTTTGCCAACACGCTATTTGTGTGAGCAACATAAAATGGGGCGCCAGCCTTTCGGTACATACTTAACGAAGTCAACAGTTTCCGTTCACCCGCTAACGGATCACCCAACCTGAAATCGATAACACCCAGCCCCAGAAGCGAATCCGCTTCCAGTAACAGGGAACCGGCAGCTTGGGCAAATTTGCCCATTGCCACATAGTGACCACGCGCTTCGTCATATCTGCCATGCAGACTGTGGATTATTGCCATCCCCTGCTCAGCGTATGTGTAGGCCAAGGGATCTCCGCTCTGTTTGGCAATCTCCAGATTTCTCATGGAAGCACTGACCGCCTCATCAAGTTGACTGCTGTGAAGCGATGTCATAGCCGCACGCAGCAACACTTCGGCCAGCAGATCAGGGCGATCCATGCCATCCAACATAAGCAAAGCATCTTCGACGGCGTTGCGTAGTGTTTCGATGTCACCCTGGTTTACTGCATTAAACGCTGTATTGAGAGCAGCCTCGATGAGACCAATATTATCACCCGCACCTTTAGCAAACTCCCGTGCAGTGTCGATCAATTCCTTAGCGCGGTCTGTTTCCCCAACGTACATCTCGATACGGGCAAGCATGTTGTAAAGTCGCGCCTGATCCGACGCACTAGCATTCAGCGGCAACGAGTCTAGTAGGTCCTGAGCCTCGGCATGTGCTTGCGAAATCCGGTTTTCAGCCAGCAATCTCACCTCGGTAACACGCTGACGCCAGAAATCAAGAGATATTTCACTGCGAGCATAGACATCACCGCATAGTATGAGCAACATAAACCAAAGCAGGTTCGTTAAAAGGTTCTTGTGTTGGGTCATCTCAGACGCATAGTCAAAACTTCGGCAGTCCTTACATCGTTGAACTAGTTGCCCTGCAGGCACGCCTCCAGCCCCAAACAGGAAACGCAATCCGGGCAAAATAAAACACGGCCTTCCAGCACATTAGAGTGGCCTTGAATTCACACCTATCAAGCAGCGGCAGGCCCACAGGTCGGTGTGTGCCATCGGTCTGTTTGGTGGAATAGTCCTTATAGAAATTGCTACTCGCGTACTCATCTCGGTTACGCAGTATCTGAACACCGCCCATCCGCTGAAGCGTAGCGGGGGTCTGTACACCTGAAAGCTTGTGTACCTCCTCGTTCACTAACGATACGACATATTATGCCTTATCGCGTTTGATTAACGGCACCGGCAACCGGGCAGATGGTGACTCCAGTCTTATAAGCATAAACACAGACGCTTAACCCACACCCCAATCTCATCGACACTAAGTCCGGTAAACCCAATCAATCGCAACAGCCATCAGAAATGCAATTATACGCATATATTAGGCTACCTGATATCTAGCATAATCCAAACATATAAGCAAGAGCCAAACAATGGCAGTTACTGAACACAAGATATCGCACAACTTTATTTCGCAGAGACTATGCTCATAGTGCCTGTTAACCCGGTAACCCAATAGGTTGCTTTCAAGACTTCAAGCACGTCCTAGTGTGGTGTCCTATACTGTTTGACGTTTTCAGAGGCTCACAGAGAGGAGTGGCACATAACCGGTCCTGCTGCCGACACGATCATCGCATTCCCGGGAAGCATTCGGGTTAATCGTTAAGGGCATCCAGTATCGTCTGATAGTCGAAAGATTCGCATAGCTGATTTAATGTGTCTCCTAAATCAGCATCAATAGTCTCGATATCTCTGATCACCTCTGTGATCTTTTCACTATCAAGGATTATTAATGTGTCTCTCAGTGCGCTTCGCAGATCCTCAGGCAATCCTCTAAGCTTCTCGGATGTCAGCAGAACAGGGGTGGCTTTCTCCTCACTATCGGACCTATACTCAAACCTCAAGTCAAGGTGGCGCGCCAGGCAATCGTAAATCTCTCTGGAATGAAATGGCTTTCTTACGAAGTCATCCAGGCCTGCTGCGAGTATCTCTTGTTGCTCCTCCTTGAAGGCTGAGGCGGTCACCGCAATGATCTTGACCTTCTCGCCTCCTGGCATACTTCGAATATGCCGAGTGGCATCCTCACCCCCCATGACAGGCATCCGCATATCCATCCATATAAGATCTGGCAACCACTCCTGAAAGCATTCTATACACGCTTTACCATTGCTCACCAGCTTGACCTCAAAACCGATTGCACTCATAAGGTGCTGAAGCAAGAGTTGATTTTCTTGCTGGTCTTCCGCTATCAGGATGCGATACATTGCTTGCCCAGGTACAAGCCCGATAATTTCACCTAGTGCCTTGGTATCCGCCGGCGCAACATCCGTTCGGTCGCCAGGCTCTATCGGAAGTTCAACCCGAAACAGAGATCCTTTGCCCGGTGTACTTTCGACATTGATCTTACCCTTCATCAACTTCACAAACTGTTGCGTGATACTCAACCCCAAACCAGTACCTGGTTGATCTCCGCCTTCCGACAATTGCACGAAGGGTTTGAATAGACGCTTCAGATCATTCTCACTGATGCCAGGACCGCTATCCTCTACCTCGATATTAAGATACAAATGTTCGCGTAACTGAGTGTCAAAGCGAATAATGACCCTACCTTTTGCGGTAAATTTTACTGCATTGCCAACCAGATTAATCAGAATTTGTCGCAGACGGGCTTCATCACCCTTGAGATAGCGAGGGCACTCGGAACTCATTTCGAGATCCAGTTCCAAACCTTTACTCTGCGCGCGTAAGCGCATCATATCGGCGATATCACGCACCATGCCCCCAAAATCGAAGGAAGCTATCTCCAGCTGCAACTTGCCAGCTTCGATTTTGGCGATTTCCAGCACATCGTTGATCAGGGCAAGAAGGTGTTCACCACTACGGTTGATGATTTCCACATATTCCCGCTGACTGACCGACAATTC
>JASFJX010000142.1:0-7493 GCA_050119385.1 Candidatus Thiodiazotropha sp.
ATCTCTACCGGGCACTGCGCGGACTAAACCCTTCACCCTATATGTACTATCTCAATCTCGACGATTTTCATATTGTCGGTTCCTCGCCGGAGATCCTGACCCGCCTCGAGGATGGGGTAGTGACGGTTCGTCCCATAGCGGGTACCCGTCGGCGGGGGCATACGGAAGAGGAGGACAAGGCCCTGGAGGTCGAGCTGTTGGCGGATCCCAAGGAACTTGCCGAGCACCTGATGCTGATCGATCTCGGGCGCAACGACACCGGCCGGGTGGCGAAGATCGGCAGTGTCGAGTTGACCGACAAGATGATCGTCGAGCGCTACTCCCATGTCATGCATATCGTCTCCAACGTGATCGGCGAGTTGCGTGACGGTATGAGCGCCATCGATGTCCTAAGGGCCACCTTTCCCGCCGGTACCGTAAGTGGGGCGCCGAAGATCCGTGCCATGGAGATCATCGATGAGTTGGAGCCGGTGAAGCGGGGCATCTACTCCGGTGCGGTGGGTTATCTCTCCTGGAACGGGAATATGGATACCGCCATTGCCATCAGGACCGCGGTGATCAAGGAGAAGACCCTGCATATCCAGGCCGGCGCCGGGGTGGTTGCCGACTCGATACCTGAACTGGAGTGGAAAGAGACCATGAATAAGGGACGGGCGGTTTTCCGCGCGGTGGCCTTGGCAGAAGCCGGGCTGGATCGGCATGCCTGTGACAAGGAGGCATAGCGATGTTGTTGATGATCGATAACTATGACTCCTTTACCTACAACCTGGTGCAATATCTGGGTGAGCTCGGCGTCGAGATCAAGGTAGTGCGCAACGATGAGATCGGGGTGGCGGATATCGACGCCATAGCACCCGACCAGATTGTCATCTCCCCCGGCCCCTGTACGCCAAACGAGGCGGGTATCTCCGTGGAGACCATCCGCGCCTATGGCGGACGTATACCGATACTCGGTGTCTGTCTTGGCCACCAGTCCATCGGCCAGGCCTTCGGCGGTAAAATCGTCCATGCCCGCGAGGTGATGCACGGCAAGACCTCCCCCATCCTGCATGCAGACACCGGTGTCTTCAGTGGATTGGAGAATCCCTTTGAGGCGACCCGCTACCACTCCCTGGTGATCGAAAAGGAGAGCCTTCCCGACTGTCTGGAGATCACCGCCTGGACCGAGGCCGATGGGGAGATGGATGAGATCATGGGGGTGCGTCACAAGGAGCTGGCGATCCAGGGGGTGCAGTTTCATCCCGAATCGATTCTCACCCGGCATGGACACGACCTGTTGCGTAACTTCGTCGAGGGGCGGTAGCTTTTTTATCCACAACTATATTCGGGTCAGAGAACAATATTCTCTAATATAAGAAACAATTGCTCTCTGACCCAGGTTTCTCAGGTTTCTCTATGGCATTGTTAAGGCTTTTTGTCTAGACTGTACGGTAATACCGTACGTTTCGAAGGCGCCTGCAATGGACACCACCACAGTAAATAAATTTAGAGAAGGATTGAAATCCTTTGTAGAACAAGTTGTTAGTCACCACTCTCCGCTACGTGTAACACGCCGAAGCGGTGCAGATTTTGTAGTGATGAGCGCAGAAGATTGGGAACGAGACCAGGAGACGCTGTACGTTCTGCAAAATACCAGCCTTATGCGCCAGATCGCTGAATCAAGTACAACCAATAAAGCAGGTAAAGGATATACCCCCACGGAAGGGCAAATGGATGAGATCCTTAGTATTTGAAGGAAAAACATGGCTTGTATACGAAGATTTGCGACAACGCGATAAACGTATGCATAAAAACCTTTGCGCAATTTTGAAAGAAATGCTGCGCGATGATCCAACGACAGGCTTGGGGAAGCCAGAAGCCCTTCGTCATAATCTCACTGACTTTTGGTCGAGGCGAATTAGCCAAAAAGACAGGCTCATATATAAGTTTGACGATACACATATCTATATTTTTGCCATTGGCGGTCACTACGACACTTTTGAGACTTAACGCCTGCATCACAGGAGATGCAGTATTCGGGTCAGAGAGCAATATTCTCTAATATAAGAAACAATTGCTCTCTGACCCAGGTTTCACTTCCTATCCCTCTTAGGTTCTATTTGAAGATATTTTTCCACCATGATTTTCGTTTCCCTGGAATAATATCTCGCACCATTTTGCCTTCTAGCATTTGTGCCATTTCTTCGTCCACCTCGTATAGTTTACCAATTAATGGCGTAGCTAAATTATATTTTCCAAGATTTAGATAGCAATCGGCCAATCTTGCCATAATTGCGCCACGATCTTCCTCTTTGGACAAATCTAGCGCCTTCTCAAAGTGCCGCACTGCTTCTTTATGTCGGGATAAACTGCACAAAACACTCCCCAAGTTAGATAATCCGTGTACATGCTCAGCGTCCAAGTCAATGCATTTAATTAATGCTTTTTCGGCAGACGAGTTATTTTTATTAAAATGCAACAGCGTCCCAAAATTGTACCAAGCTTTAGGGTTAGTAGGTTCGGCGCGTCGCCATTTATCACTTAACTCTAGTGCTTCTCGAATATTCCCTTTATCAGATAATTCTTTTATTTGATTAAAGTATTCCATACTGACTTAAAAACCTAACGCCTGCCATGACGCGCTGAGGAAGCCGTGCGCTGGAAGCGCGCGGATTACTCAGTCGACGTCGATGGCTTTGTTGGGGCGGTCCTCTCTTCTGTGTCTATCTTGAGCTCGACTTCTGTCCCTTCCTCTGTCGGCTTGGTTCCCGAAACATGTCGGACCTTTCCTTCAAGAATTTCGACGACCATCTTCCGAATGTCATCGTACTTTGGTTCTCCCTTGAAGAAACCATAGGTCCGGTGTTCACCGCCTGCGAAGTAACCGTCAAGATGGAACAATCGCTCGTTCTCGCCTATCGAACCTGTTTCCCGGGCCACTTGAGTTGTCGTGTCATACGAACCGAGAGTGATCTTGAACTCCTGTCGTTTCCCCGTCTTGTCTAGAACAACGAAGGAGTACTTGATCGCTCTATCGCCCTGAAGCGCGAAGTACTCAAGTGCCATGAGCTTCCGCTTCCCTGCTATGAACTGCTCACGTACGAAGAGTGACAGTTCTGATTGGCTTTCCTTGGACAACTCTGATCGGAATGCATGCAGGGCAGTGATCTCGGCATCTCGCTCATTCAGTTTCCCGAGCGCGCTGTACTCTTGGATGATCTTGGCCCGGGTCCGCCAGTCGTCTGGATAGTACTTCTTCACAGTCAGGAATCCCTTGAGAGCTTCCTCGTGCTTCCCTGCGCTCTGCGCTGTTTGGGCAGCGTTGTAGATCTTCAGCACCTCCTGTTCGGAGGGGGATAGCTCGTTCCCAAAGGCAGCTGCGCTGGAGAGAAGTGCGATACTCCACAAGATTGCTCTCATCATTCTGCTCATTGTCTTATGCCCCAACTATGTAATTAGACGACCTAAAAATCGTGTTATAATACGACACCATGTCGCCTAATCCCACCAAGTTGTTTCTAACAGATTGTTTTAATATGCTCATTAACGATTCATCCGGTTTTAGATAACCGAAAAGAAGAGCCAATAAAGACAAGCAAAGCTTTTAACGAACAGATGCACACATCTTTCATCCTAATGTTTGAGAGTCCTGGTCATTGGGTTAATAACATGTCAATCAAACCTCTATGAGAGGACGAGCGTTGCTCGTTTAGGGAAGGCCGGTCATGAAAACATCACTACAAATTAACAGTAGTATAAAAGAGAGGATAAGGAAATGAGTGCCGTTTAGGATTCGTTTCATGTTATTCCCTCAACATGTTTTTGTGATTCCGTCACTACATCGGGCGGTTCAGATATCAGCTATTGCGGCCTGTAGGGTGATATCTTTTGATCAACCCAGGCGGTGAGTTTGTATGTTTTTTACTGTGTGCTATGCAGGCTGGGGGGTGCGTTTTTTAGCGGGGCTGTTCTTGACCCTGGTCTGGGCTTCTTTTTAATCTCACCCATGGAGCTTGAAACCTCCAACAGGAGTTTTTATGAAACCGGACTTTAATCCCATCATTTAAGAGCAGACCAGCGATACCTTGGCTCACGTTAGCGATATCCTGGCAGTGATACAGACGTTCTTTGCTTCCAGCGACCTTCCGGCATCGGATTATGAAAAGTCGATCTATGTTGGGATATACTGTTTGAAATGATAAGGCTGGCCACACCCAATAAGAACAACTGTTTTATATGAGAACCACACTCGATCACCTACCGGAGCGGAATCAGCAGGAGATCCGCACGCTGGTCAGGCTGTTGCTGGAGACGTTCAAGGCGTCTTTCAGCCCGATCGTGCATAGCCCGACCGATGTCAACGCCCGGCTCAAGGAGGGGCACTACTTTTTCAAAGATATCCGTCAGGATGGGGTTTTGCTCTATGATGGCAACCATAAGCAGCTGGTTGTGCCTGGAAATCTTTTGCCGGATGAGGAGAAGGAGATAGCGGAGCGTTGTTTTGAGCTGTTGGTGCGAGCTTATGTGGAGGCCCGGTATTCGGCGTATTACAAGATAACTGAAGAGGAGTTGGTCTGGCTGGGTGAGCAGGTTGCCGCATTGCAGTCGCTCACCGAAGCGGTATGCCGTGACAAAATCTAACCTGATTACCCACGATTCTCAGCTATGAAGCCGGTAAGTGAACGATACGCTAACCTATTGTGTTTTCCGGATCACGCTATATTTGGGGCCGTCTCTGTGAACTTGAGTTGTATAGGAAAGTCGCTGTAAACCCATCCATGGGCGCTCGACGGCCGCTTCCCTGCGGCCGACGCTTTCCTATACAACTCAAGTCCACAGAGACTACTGTGTTTGTGCTATGAACTGATTCAATGGCTGAGTATTGTGAGTAATCAGGAAATCTAATAAGCCAGTAACAGCTTCATTGCCGCCTGTAGCTGAATTGGTATTTGCGTTCATTCGCGGACTGCAATAGATTCACCTCTGCACGAACGATAGGAGACCCCCCAGTGGAAATGCAGCAAGCGATAAAAAAAGTTTTGGCCCGTCAGGATCTCACGGCCGATGAGATGACGGCAGTGATGCGCAACATCATGACCGGCAACGCCACGCCGGCCCAGATTGGTGGATTTCTGGTCGGCCTGCGTATGAAGGAAGAGACAGTCAGTGAGATCGCCGCCGCCGCTTCGGTGATGCGTGAACTGGCTTCCGGGGTTTCCATCGCCGATCTCTCGAATAGTGTGGATATTGTAGGCACGGGAGGGGATGCCTCGGGTACCTTCAATGTCTCCACGGCCTGTATGTTCGTTGCCGCTGCCGCAGGCTGTCATGTGGCAAAGCATGGTAATCGTTCCGTCTCCTCCAAATCAGGCAGTGCCGACGTGCTCGAGGCGGCCGGTATCAGGCTCGATCTCTCACCACAGCAGGTGGAGCAGTGTGTGCGTGAAGTGGGGGTCGGATTCATGTTCGCGCCGGGTCACCACAGTGCGATGAAGCACGCTATCGGTCCGCGTAAGGAGATGGGGGTGCGCACCATCTTCAACGTGCTGGGGCCACTCACCAATCCGGCTGGGGTGCCGAATCAGCTGCTTGGGGTCTTTGACAGCGAGCTGCTCGAACCCCTGGCCCAGGTGTTACAGCGCCTGGGCAGCCGTCATGTGATGGTGGTTCACTCTCGGGACGGTCTGGATGAGATCAGCATCGGGGATGTCACCGACGTGGCGGAGCTGAAAGATGGCCAGATCAGGCGCTTTACCCTGCAACCCGAGCAGTTCGGTTTTCAGCGTAGTCCACTGGATGGCATTCGTGTCAGCGATGCACAAGAGAGCCTGGCCATGATCCGCGGGGTGTTGGAGGACAACCCCGGTCCGGCGCGGGATATCGTGGTGTTCAATGCCGGAGCCGCGATCTACACCGCCGGCCTTGCAGAGAGCCTGCAGAATGGCATCGAGCAGGCCAATCACGCTATTACCAGCGGTGAGGCCCGTAACCGTCTCGATCGCCTGGTGGTGCTGACCCAGAGCTTTGACTGATCATGACTGGCACTCCCGATATACTGCTGAAGATAACCCGGCGTAAGCGACAGGAGATCGCCGACAGGTTATCGGTACGATCCATTGCCGACCTGGAGACGTTATTACTCGGAGCATCCGAGCCGCGAGGCTTTGCCGATGCGATCGCCCGCAAACTGGCGGCAGGTGAGTCGGGTGTCATCGCCGAGATCAAGAAGGCGTCACCCAGCAAGGGTGTGTTGAGGGAGGATTTTCAGCCTGCTCAGATTGCACGGAGCTATGCCCAGGGCGGCGCCGCCTGTCTCTCGGTACTGACCGATATCGACTTCTTCCAAGGCAGTGACCAATATCTGCAGCAGGCGAGGGATGCCTGCATGCTGCCTGTTATCCGCAAAGACTTCATCATCGATCCCTATCAGGTCTACGAGGCACGGGTGATCGGTGCGGATTGTATTCTTTTGATCGTTGCCTGCCTCGATGACCGGCAACTCAAAGGTTTGAACGACCTGGCCCATCGCTTGGGTATGGATGTCTTGATCGAGGTCCATGATGCCGAGGAGCTGCAGCGGGCCTTGCAGGTGGATAATCGCCTGATCGGCATCAATAACCGTAATCTGCGCACCTTTGATGTCACACTCGATACCACCCTGGATCTGTTGCCGATGATACCTCCCGACAGGATTTTGGTAACGGAGAGCGGTATTCTGACCAGCCAGGACGTGGCCCTGATGCGGCGTCATCAGGTAAACGCCTTTCTGGTGGGTGAGGCCTTTATGCGAGCCGATGATCCGGGGGCGAAGCTGGCTCAGCTCTTTGCCTGATGCGTCGCGCCGATTGTCTATTTCGTATCGCCCGGGAACTTGCACGCAAAGTTGAGGTATGTTGAGGAGAAACAGAAGATGGGTATGGCACCAAGAATCAATCTGATTACCCTGGGGGTTGGAGATCTTGCGCTTTCCATTGCTTTCTACCAGGCGATTGGTTTTCCCCGGTATCCTTACGACAGTGAGGATATCGCATTTTTTCAACTCCAGGGGAGTTGGCTTGCTCTCTATCCAAAGCAGGCCCTGGCAGAGGATGTGGGTCTTACGCCACAGAGCCAGGGTTTTGCGAATTTTACATTGTCACACAATGTGACCAGTCCTGAAGAGGTGGATCGCGTTATGGATGAGGCGCAAAACGCCGGTGCCAAGCTGGTGAAGCCGGCACAAGAGGCCTTTTGGGGGGGGTATGCCGGTTACTTTTCAGATCTCGACGGGGTTATCTGGGAGGTGGCTCATGTCCCTCAGTTCTGGATCGGTCCAAAGCCGGAAGATGAGGCGTGAGTAAAGGGACGCCTTGAGCAAGAAGCTCAAGCGACGCGGATTCCGCTTTGTGGGCACAGCCATCCGCTCTGCCTTCATGCAGGCAGTAGGGATGGTGAACGATCACCTACTGAGTTGTCCGCGGCATCGGGCCGTCCCTGAATGAGGCCGTGTATGGATCAGTAGTTGGCTTTCGCCG
>JASFJX010000143.1:0-7483 GCA_050119385.1 Candidatus Thiodiazotropha sp.
CCCGTCATTATCGTCGAGACCATGCACTGAGATCGAAATGGAACTGGTTGCGCTGTAGCCTCCATCCTGGGTTGTGGCCGTGATAGTGACGTCGTATGCCGACACAGCGGTTACAACGCCATTGGAGTTTACGGTGGCCACGCTGTTGTCGCTCGATGCCCAGGTAACGTTCTGGTTCGTGGCGTTGCTTGGTGTTACGGTTGCGCTAAGGGTTATGGATTCACCCGTCGTCAGCGATGCACTTGTCGGGCTAACCGTTACGCCGGTTACCGCTATGGACCCGTTTCCCCCTTCATAAGGAGACAAGTAGGTTCCCTGTATGACAGACTGGGAAATTCCCGGGCCTTCCCACGCAACTGCAATGTTATCTCCGCCATAGCCTTCTTTGTGCAATACTTCTACGTAGTATCCTTCTCCGGCCGTTAATTGAACGGGCGATGATTCCTGTGACGCATATTTGCTCCATTCGCGTGAGTTGGTCCATCCGTTAACATAGGCAATTTGGTTTGCATTCGCAGGATCATCATCTGTACTTAACAATAAGGCGGTATAATCGTCACCCGCTACCCAGAAGGTATAAGAACCCGTCATCGGCGGGTGAATATAACCTCTTATCCGGGTGCCATAAATGTCATCCCAGTCAGTGGGGCCTTCCAGAGAGGTGATTTGCTCACTGCCGCTTGGGTTATCGGGATAATCCTCGTTTGATGTTAAATCGGAAAGAGTAATGCCGGAAATATTTGTCCAGTATTCCCTCAGGATTGTTCCGGAGCCGCTGGCTCCCTCTTCAATGAAGTTTGCCGTCACGGTTATGTTTGAGTTCATAGTGATCGAAGCTGGATTGTCATCTCCATCCAAATCGCCGGACCACCCGAGAAAATCCCAACCGGTATCGGGTTGCGCCGTTATTTGAACAACCGTTCCACCCTGGTAGGATCCCCCTGACGGGTCGAGGCCGACACTTCCTGAGCCATTGCTGGTGGCCGTTAACGTATAGGTCTGATTTGGATCGCCGGCACCTCCCAACAATGCATCCAAGCCTTCTTGATCGACAATGCCGCCGGTACTTCTATCGAATAACGCGAAACCATTGTCTCCGTTGTAGCCATTATCCCAATAAACAGGAATTACCCCGTTTTCTATTGCGGCGGCCGTATTGTATGTGAGCCAGTAGTTTCTTGAAGCGATTGCATCAGCATCGTTTAGCGATGTACGCTTAATGGCGCCATATTCACCCATAACGACAGGAATGCCGTTGGCGGTCCATTTCTCGTTGACCCGGGAAAACAGATCATCAATATAGCTCTCCTGGGCCCAGCTGCAGGAAGACTGGCTTGGGTAAGGCGACCCCCAATAGATACAGGTATTATTTGTATTCAGTGTAAAATCATAGGGGTCATAATGATGTACTTCCACCATCAGGCGGTCTTCAATCGTATCGTCAGGTAAGGTGAAGTGCTCAAGTCCAAACCAGATATTGGTATTGTATGTCTGTACAATCAGAGTTCTTGAAGCATTATTTCCTCCAGTAGATCGAACAGCCTCAACAAATGTCTGCAGATAGGATTGCTGAACTTCAATATACTCATCTGTCGGATTGCCGTAATCGGCGCGTACTTCGTTGGTGCCTGCAAATAACAAATGTTCGTCGTAATCTTTAAAATAGTTGGCAATTTGTGTCCAGTATGCGGCTTGCTTTTCATTTACCTCATCCTGGGCTGAATAAAACGGATTCTCTTCCAGCCATCCACCATCCCAGTGGCTGTTAAGAATAATGTACATCCCATTGGCGTATCCGTAATCGACAACCTCTTTAACGCGGGCCAGCCACGAGCTGTCTATTTCTAAAGTATCCTGATCTGCATAGCTGTTCCATGCGCAAGGGATGCGTATCGTGTTAAATCCGGCGGCGCTTACTGCATCAACCAGCTGTTGGGTGACCATGGGATTGCCCCAGGCTGTTTCTCCATCGGGCACTTCAAGTGAGTTTCCGATGTTCCAGCCAATGGTCATTTCATCTGCAATTATTGTTGCTGTTGGTAATTCAGCATTTGCCGACAAGGGGATGCACAGCCCAACAATAGATACTATTAATAAACAGCTGCTGATTAGATAAGAAAAGAAAGATACCCGTTTCATAATAAATGGCCTTTCGCTTGAGGTCTTAATTCACCCACAGCAAACATCATCATGCTAGCCGAGAGCACGCAGTGATACAGAAGAGGCTAAAAAAACAAAAGGATAAAATCTTACTCGGTATTGTATCTCCTTATCGATTTCTAGGCTTGGGCTCAGTGTAGCAAGAGGCGATGAGCCTCAAATCAAGCCAATGTTTTTCGATCCTCTCCATTGAAAAGCTATAAATTGGTTTGGAAAATAGAAACGGCAGAAACAAGACTAAGCCATTATCCAAAATATTTATAACAATATGTTGATGATCTTAATACCTGAATATTGTTGCTTGAAGTGCCTATCGTTTAAATATCTAAGTATTTATCTTTATCACGCAGCTTAAACGTCTGTGGGGCTAAACTTCCCATCAGTGTGGCGTAATAACGAATTGATAGATAAGGTGTTGCGCAGGTCTGCTGCGGCAAGGCGGTTGGTGTCTTTGATCCGCTCGGGATGAGTCTCCATCGGTCTTCATTGACCATCATTCTACCTCCTTGGATGTCCTTTAGTATCAATGTACCGTATTTTTTCGGAAATTGCCAGCTTTTAAGACAGGAACGCGATGACTACGTCGGTGCTGAGCATGGATTTAACTCGAGCATTACATCCGGCTGAAGTAGCTCAAGACCGGAGCAGTCTCCACGAGCATTGCGCAGGTCGATTATACAAGGTATCCAATCCTCAATGGCCTTGATTTCAACGGCCAAGGAAAAAATAGACCGACTAGGTAGATAGATAATAACGCCGTTTTATGCGTGATTAAGTGAATAATCGGTAGATTTACGGATTAGATCCAGATCCTTTATGAGGGGGGCATCAGGCACAGCGAAGCCTGAACATACATTGGCATCTCTTTTATTTACCTTATTGAAGATAAAGAATACGCTAGGGGAATAACTCTAAATCCGCATGCCCCTAGTGCCGACTACCCCTTTGAAGCGACATTCGAAATGCTGTGTCATTTAGAGTCAATGCTTGGGGATGATCGGGCATGTAACCGCGTTTCTGCTTCAGGGTGGTAAGCCCTGTCCAATCTGCGAGTTCGAGATAGTCTTTAAGTCGAAACGGCAATCCCTTGGATATGTTCTTGCACGGATAGCCGGCAAATGGGAGTAAACTGCTGGGCGTGTCAGGTTCATCTGAATTGAAGATAGTTGTCTAGTTTACTGGGAGGAATAACAGGCATTCATCAAAAAGTTCCGTGCAGCGTCTGATCAGACCATTTTAGTTGCGGTGGCAGGTGAAGATTTCGTTGGTTTTATAGAATAACTCCCTGGATTATCTCTGTACCCAATGCCTGGTCTATCGCGCAGGTGTTTTTGTTCTCCTTGATCCAATGTAAAGCCGCCTTTCCTCTTTTGCTTGGTGTTTCCCGCTCTTGACATGTTAGCGGTTTGTCAGCTTTAGTGTTTGGGCTACTTAGTGCACTCCTCGATCAATAAGCTAGTATCAACCAAAAAGAAAAAAACACCTGAAACGCCGGTAAGGAACACTGGCACGGAGGTCTTCTGAATCCCTCGGCTTGCCGGGCCCCCCGCTCCTGTCTTTCTCTTCTAGCATCCTCGGGCACTCCTTCCCACACGGAATCCCAGGAGCCTCAGCCATGCGCTTATTACTCCATCTCGCTACCTTGTTCTTCTTCGTCTCGCTGCTCCCTGCCTGCTCACTACAACCGGTGGTGGTGGCGGACTACCCCCCTGGCGTCTGCGCCGTCGAGGGGTAGTACATCTGGGACAGCTGGATCGTGGAGGATGAGGGGACTCTCCATCGTTATGCCCTCTCCGCGCCCACCGAGGGCTACGGGCCCAACGACCGCCATCAGCACGCATTCGTGCGCCACGCCATCTCCAAGGATGGTGGCAAGAGCTGGGAGGATTTGGGCCCCGCCATCGAGCCGCAGCCCGAGGGAACCTGGCCGGACCACGTGATCTGGACCAGCAGTGTGATGCTGCGTAAGGACGCCGCTTTCCGTGGGTATGTGGGTAAGAATGTCGACGGTCCCTGGGAGTTGATCTACAATGACACCGACCGGGTTTACGGTCATAAGATCTACGCACCGACCCTATTCGAGAAGACGCATGGCAGTGGTGACTATGCTGCGGTCACTTTCTTCTCCGAGGACACAGGTTGCCCCATCACCGGTACTCCCGTGGTCGACATCGACCGGGATGCAGAGGATCTGCCGCGTTTCGATTTCGACAAGGGCCTGGGGCCCTGCCTGATTCAGGGCGCTACTTCCAGGGAGGTGCGGCAATGAGCGATTTTGGTATGGAGCTGCGGGTGATCGACGAGCAGGACCGGGTAATCGACACCCTCCCCAGCGAAGAAGTCCACCGCCGAGGCCTACTCCACCGTGCGATGCATGCCATCGTGCGCAACGCTGTGGGTCAATACTATGTGCGTCAACGCAGTCCTGCCCTAGCGCTGTATCCAGGGGTCTGGACCAGCTCCGTCGGCGAGCATGTTTTCGTCGACGAAAGCTACGATGATACCGCCAAGCGGGCAACCCGGGAGTTCCTCGGCCTAGAGGTGCCTCTGGAGTTGGTGGGTAAGGCCCATGTCCATGATGCCATCGAGAACGAATTGATGGCGGTCTATTCCGCCCAGGCCGAGAGAATCCCAGCGCTCAATCCCGAGCACAGCGAGGCAGGTGAGTTCATGGGCTTGGCGGAGTTAGAGCGCTTGTTGGGTGAGGGGCGCACTACGCCCCACCTTAGGGCGGCGGTGGAGTTGCTGCTGGGGTAACAGGCTCCCTTCTGTCGCCTAGGGTTAGGTAAGAAATCGCCATTTCTGGACGGGCACTAGCTAACAAATGACTTTTCTCTCATTCTTGTAAATGGAGCTTCGTAATATTTGTATAGCAAAATAGAGCCAAATAGTGTGAATGTCCAGTATGCCACATACAACACTAATTCCAAATGGATTCCCGTTATCCTTGTTGAAAGAAAGTTGCCTAACATGGGGATTACATAATGATGCACTATACTAAAATGAAGAAGATACATGGAATATGATATTATGCTAACAATAGTAATCACCCTGTAAATTACGCCGCAACCTTTTTTGTGTTCGCTTAAATATGGAAGAACCAGCATTACACTAAGAGACTGCAGTGAAAAAGAATATACACTATAATACAGCACAACCCCATCGGATAAGTGATCTGCGAATTCTATAAAGTATCTATTAGATAAATAGATAGCTATGCCTAAAATTATCATTGGCTTCCTATATCGAACCCACAACGCAGAATAATAATAATTAAGGTAAGCGCCGGCCACGCCAAACATAACACTATCCAGTCTCGTTAAAACCTGTTTTCTTATATGCAACCCCCAAGAACTCCAGCTGGTTATTTCAGCCGTGTAGTATTTGTAATACCTGACAAGAAAAGAAAAAATTATAAAGGTAATTATTACAACAAGTATTGTTTTTCTGGTTTTAATTCCTGCTTTCAATAATGCGAATATCAAGATGGGTGTTAATATATAAAACCATTCTTCAACAGATAAACTCCATGCTTCGTCAAAAAAAGCAGGATGTGGTTCATTAAAGTTCTGGATGAAAATAATATAATTTATTATGCTGCTTATGTCGTAATTATTATGTAATATCACTAATGCGGCAAGGATCAGAAAGTAGTTGGGTAGCGTTCTAAACCAGCGCCTTTTCCAAAACCGTAGTAGTACGGAAGTAGTAAATGGCTCTTTTTCTATGGTTCTGATAATTATCCCGCCTATGAGGAATCCGCTCAAGACAAAAAAAATAGCAACGCCATCTAATATAAAAAACTGCATTACGCTTTTTAATTTCTCATCGCTATATATGCTTATGCCATGGGAGAATACGACCAAGACTATAGCTAATGCTCGCAATATGTCTAGTCCATACACCCTGTTCTGTGAGAATTCAAATTTTAATAGGCGGTCCTTCATTAGCATTATTTTTTCATTGTAATTAGTGATTTCCTGATCATCATAATAGCAGCGTGGAACGTACATTCCAAAAAAACCAAAAAAACAACGGCCACATAGAAGATTGGTTACATCATTGGTTTAGCTGCATAGCTAATTAACTTGGCTCATCATAAAACTCATTAGATCTTATTACCCAAGGCTCTACTGCGCCATTAGGTGAAATGACAACAATCGCGGATTCAACTCTGAAGTGCCTGCTTATAGGGATCGTGATCATCTCGTTGGTTAAAAGGTAATGTGGTTGTGCCACGGGCCATGGTGCAGACTAAACTGAGACAAAGCATAACCGCGCAAGGAAACGATCACATTGTCTGGCTCGCTGTAAGTGACCCCCGTCCGTGAGATGGCGTGCTGGTGTAACTGGCTCACGCTGAGCGCCTCATCGTATCGGTCTTTGCGCGTGTATGCTTGGCTTGCGTACTCGGCTGAAACATTCGGGGTAAGTGTGTGGTTTTCCAGTCAAAGATCCGGCGATGCGGTTTCTTGTATAAAACAGTGCCGGCAGCTCAGTATCTATGCCAGTTCGTGCATCCTCCCTTTAAAATGGGAGGAATAGAACTGATGTCGCTACATTTCAACTAAAGCTACCGGCTCCGGCCCCATTTGGGACAGTGCATGGGATGTCTGAAGTATTGTCAGGACAATAACTGTAAGTGACCTCGGGAACTCTTCCGCTGAATTCAGGGCTCCCGCTATTGACATAAACATTGCCTCGTACCGCAACAGAGCTACTGGGCGAAGAGCCGTCTTGTGACAGTGTCGGGGGACTCGTATTCTCAAAATAGTTCGCTTCCACCTGGACCATGGCCTCACAAGTTGAGGCTACACCGTACCTGCAACTACGATAGTAGTTGTTGAATAGGTGAACATGGCCGAACCTGACCCTCGGATGCCGGGTGTCTGAGTCGTCGAAAAAGTTATGCTTGTAAGTTACTTTCAATCGTCCAACGTCTTGGTCTCCGTTGTTATCAGAATGGCCCAGGAGGCAGGTTTTTTGGTGGTTAGAGAATCTATTCCAATAATTCTGTGGTAGGCTCTGCCGTTGGTTCAGAAGTCGGTTCGTGAATCCCCAGGAATTTATTTACAAAGTCCCAGAAGTTCTCCCACCAATTATTCCAGTCAAAGTTAGATGATTCTGTGGTCGGTTCCGAAGTCGGTCCATTAATCTCCAGGAATTCATTTACGAAGTCCCAGAAGTTCTCCCACCAACTGTTCCAGTCAAAATCAGCCGCATCTGGAGTGAGTCCCGAAGTAGGCTCCACAGTCGGTTCCACAGTCGGTTCCACAGTCGGTTCCACAGTCGGTTCCACAGTCGGTTCCACAGTCGGTTCCAC
>JASFJX010000144.1:0-7419 GCA_050119385.1 Candidatus Thiodiazotropha sp.
GATTTTGCTGGAGCAGGTGGTCTGTATCGTCCCATCTTTTCAGTTCGGTTAGGGAGTGATTTGAAACTTGTGTTTTTGGTGAAGTTAGTTCCTGGCCTGATTATCGCTTTTAAGATACAAAAATGGCAACTGTGCGAATGGTAAATGGTCATGTAAGATTGAATAGGCAATGTTGCTGTGTAAAAAGCTGTAAATCAACACGGATGCGTTTGAAATGGATAGGGCATCATCTAGAATTGTAAGTCGACTGGCTATCTGGATTGCCTCGCGATTTATGGGAACAAGAATCATGATTCGATTGGAAAAACTCACTATTTTTGGCCTCTCCCTGGTGGTGGCTTCTATCATTGCAGCCTGTGGAGGAGGAGGGGGTGGTGATAGTGACGACGAGCAAGGTGTAACTGTCAGTGGCGATCTGATCATCCCGGCCTTCGTTGTAACGGACAGCGATGTCAACGATGTAGAGACCGCCCCAATTGCCAATCATCCCTATACCGCTGCTCAGGTGGTACCCAACCCGGTCAATATTGGCGGATACGTCAACCAAGCTGGTCAAGGTTCTGATGGTCATTCATTCGACTCAGGTGATATCAATGACTATTTCCTTATTGATATGCAGGCCGACCAAACGCTAATGCTGAGTATTGCCGATCAGTACGCGGCCGATCTGGATCTCTACCTCTATGATATCGATGGAAATTTAATCGATGGTTCAGTCGCGGAGGACGCACAATTCGAATCTCTGGTGATTCCCTCCGACGGTCAATATTATGTTCGGGTATATGCCTACGCCGGCGCATCCAACTATCTTCTTTCCGTAGGCTTGACGCCTAGTGCAGAACTGCCGTCCGGTGCACTCAGGCTTTCCGATGAGTTTGTGCCGGATGAGGTCTTGGTGCGTTTCAACAGCACCTCCATCCAGGCCAAAAGCGAGGATTCCCTGTTGTCACAGTTCCAGTTCGATACCCAGAGCTACGGCAATGAGGTGCAACGGCTGACTTTGGAGGAGCAGACTGAGGTGTCCGCCTTACGGGCGTTGAGCACCATGCAAATCACCGATCAGCAACAGCGGAAACTCGATACGCTTTATGCAATCAAGGCACTGCGACAACGCAGTGATGTGGATTTTGTCGAGCCCAACTATATTGTGCGCCCCTCTGCCACGCCAGACGATGAGTACTACAGTCTGCAGTGGCACTATCCGCAGATCAATCTATCCCAGGCCTGGGATATCACTACCGGGGATGAGAGCGTGATTGTGGCGGTCATCGATACCGGTGTGTTGCTTGAACACCCGGAAATCAGTGACCAGCTCGTAGATGGGTACGATTTTATTTCCGACGCGGATAATGCCGGCGATGGTGACGGCATCGATAGCGACCCGAATGACGAGGGGGATTCAAGTCAAGCGGGCGTCGCCTCATCCTTTCACGGTACCCACGTGGCCGGTATCGTGGCCGCGAGCTCTAATAACGGCGAAGGGGTTGCCGGCGTCGCTTGGGATAGCAAAATCATGCCGATTCGTGTACTGGGAATCGACGGGGGCACCTCATTGGATCTTGCCGAGGGGATACTTTATGCCGCCGGACTCTCTAATTCATCCGGCACAGTCCCCTCGCAACCAGCCGACATCATCAATATGAGCCTTGGTGGGACGAGCGACAGTCAGCTTGTCCGCGAAGCGGTGGCGGCGGCCCGCGCTGAAGGCGTCATCATCATTGCCGCAGCGGGTAACGAGAGCACCTCTCAGCTCTCCTATCCCGCCTCCAATACGGGCGTGGTTTCAGTCAGCGCGGTGGACATCAATCGCGATTTTGCCTACTACTCCAACTATGGCTCGATGATCGATGTAGCAGCGCCCGGCGGTGATTTGCGCTACGATCTGAATGGTGATTCGAGGGCAGATGGCATATTGAGCTTAGGTGCGGATGACTCATCCGACAGTCTCGTCTATCAACTGGTGTTCTATAACGGTACCTCTATGGCTGCTCCCCATGTTGCCGGTGTGGCCGCGCTGATGAAGGCAGTCTATCCTGATATGACCCCTGCTGAGTTCGATGCGATGCTGGTTGCGGGGGATCTGACCGACGATTTGGGTGATACGGGAAGAGACGACCTCTATGGCTATGGTTTGATCGATGCCTACAAAGCGGTAGACGCCGCGCAACAGTTGGCAGGGGGGGAGACATCGGTTGATCCGTCCTTGAGTGTCAATCCTCAGAGCCTGAATTTCTCTCACAACCTGCAGAGTACCACACTCTACATTGAACAGGTCGGCGGGGATCTGGGAAGTGTTGAGATTTCAGAAGATATCAGTTGGCTGAGCCTGGAGGCCAGCTCGGTCGATGATTCCGGTTATGGCAGTTATAGTGTCATCGTCGATCGAACCGGACTGGACTCGGGTACCTATTCGGGGACCTTCCAGATCAGTGCCGACACCCTGAGCGAGACAGTGGAAGTCATTATGCAGGTGCTTGATATATCCGTTACCGGCGATGCGGGCACCCACTATGTGCTGTTGGTGAATAACGATACCGAGGAGGTCTTACAGCAGTTTCAGGTCGATGCGGTGGGTGAGAGTGTCAGCTACAGTTTCAGCGAGGTGGCATCGGGTAACTATTTTATTGTTGCCGGTTCTGACATGGATATGGACGGTTTGATTTGCGATGCCGGTGAGTCTTGCGGCGCCTATGCAACCGCTGCACAACCTAGCATAATCACCGTTGAATCAAGCGATGTCAGCGAGCTGGATTTTACAACCTCTTATGAATTCCAGTCTCCGAGTTTACAATCCCTTGAAGATACGACCAGCCCCCTGGTATTGAAACGCTTAGATGTAGATTAATGTATGACACCTGCAGAGGAATAACTGGAGAGTGCCAGGATGAAGCGATACAAGGTGCGAAGCAATTGGAAGAGAATGACCGGTATGGGATCGATACTGCTGGTCGCTTGCGGGTGTAATACACTGGCTTCTTCGTCAGTTAGCGTGATTGATCAGCTTCGATGCGGTGTCAACCATATGGCGGGTGTGCAGCTGCTATCCGATGCCGGTTCAATTAAGACTGATAGCGCTAGAATTAGTATCGGCAAGCCGCAAAAAGATTCCGATGAAAAAAATTTGGATCAGGATCAATTCTGGATTGTCAGGGTCGATATGGGGCGCCAGCCAAGTGGTGGCTATGGCCTTCGGCTCATATCCGAGCAACTCGAGATCTCATCCGATAGAGCAAGGATTGTCCTGGAATGGTTGGAGCCTAAGGCCGGGCTTGCGCAAATTCAGGCACTGACTTATCCCTGTTTGTATTTGAAGGTTGCCAAGGGAAATTACTCACGCTTGGAAATTGTAGATCAAGAGGGTGTGGTCAGGCATCGTTTGAATCTCAAATAGACACCTAGTTTCCCGCCATTCTCAGTCCACTTCTTTCTCACGGAGGGGGTTGTAAAAGCAAGCCGGAAATACAAGTAAATGATTATTTGCCTGCAACTGAATATCAATTTGTCCTTTACACTGTCCACTTGACGCGCCATCACCAAGTTACTGATTTTGAAGTACACGACAGCGGATGGGAAGTGTTTTGCAAAATAGTGATTTTTTGTGATATCTATTAGGTCCTGTGTGAAAAAATACCATGAATTATTTTTCAATAGGTCTAGCATAAAGATATCGGATTTTCAGTGAAAACCTGTCATAGGGGTATTTATATCGTGTTAGGAGAAAATGCAATCGTGTCATTTGATGCGCCACATCCCGCGGCTGTATGGGCTGAAGCTATCTCCCTTGATCCGCTTCAGGTGGATTGCGTTACCACGATTATGTTGTCGATTCTCGACAATCAATGCGAAATGGGGCTGGAAGAACAGATTTCACTCATGGCGATCTATAGTGTGATAAAGCATCGTGATGGGCTTCTTTTGGAAAAGGGAGTGCATGAGGTCATTGAGCGTGCGCAGGAATCGCACGACCAACAGACAACGGACGAGATCCATGCGCTTCGCCTGTACGCAGAGCGGGCTGTACCCCGGCCGGTCATGCGCTACTTCAAACGCTTCTTACATGAGTCTCTATATGTTTGTTAATCACTGGCGGCTAGCTTTCATCCGGGAACGCACTGAAACATGCGGGCTAGTTGGGTGGAATGAGGGAGAAGGAGAGCCAGAATAGCGCGGCTTCGTCATTCTCTTTCAGCGAATCCTTGAGAATGACATTTCCAGATTGAGTGACCCAGTGAAGGACAGATTCCATTCCCTGTATGACGGGGGGCTGGGGACTGCTGTTGGCAGGTGTGCCAAGTTGTTGCCAAACCTGTTGTTTTAAAAGTTCATGGTAGTTGGTGCGATAACCGATCTTTACCCCGTTAATCCAGTTATCGTGGAAAAAGATAGTGATATAGTGGGCGGGAATGTCGTTGAAAATACCGATGCTAGCGGCACATAATCGGTTACCGAAGCCAGTTAATTCATCATTGCATGTCCAGGTTATGTCGGGAAATACCTGTTTCAGATCCTCTTCACTGACCTGATTGTCCAATGCGGCTAGATTTAACGCGATCTCATCCTCACCCCACAGGGTCAGCAATACGATATCTGTGCGCCGTTGCCCGTCTTCCGTGAAGACCAGCCAGAAAATCGGGCCGATGACAATGAAAAATATGAGAAAACGTTTATAAAATGGGGGAAGATTGAGCTTCATGAAGTTGTTGTCGCGATAGATCGGTTTCGTTTATGGGATTGTAGATACCTTGATTCACCTTCCCATCGGTAGCTTTCACTACCGACGGTAGATCCACCAGTCAGTCTGGCAGAGGCAGGTGGGTTGTTACTTGTTTTCCCGGTTGTCGATCAGGTTGTCTACCACAGAGGGATCGGCCAAGGTAGAGGTGTCCCCCAGGTTTTCCAGTTCATTGGCTGCAACCTTGCGTAGAATGCGGCGCATGATCTTACCTGAGCGGGTTTTCGGCAGGCCGGGCGCCCACTGGATGATGTTGACCTTGGCGATGGGACCGATTTCGGCGCGTACCAGGTTAACAAGCGTCTTCTTCAGTTCCTCAGTACCTTCGACACCGGCCATCAGGGTGACATAGGCATAGATTCCCTGGCCGGTCAGTTCATGGGGATAACCGACAACCGCTGCCTCGGCAACCTGTTCATGAAGTACCAGAGCGGATTCGATTTCAGCGGTACCCAGTCGATGTCCGGAGACATTCAATACATCATCCACACGGCCGGTTATCCAGTAGTAACCATCTTCGTCACGGCGCGCGCCGTCACCGGTGAAATAGTAACCGGGATACATGGCGAAATAGGTCTCAAAGAAGCGTTTGTGATCGCCATAGACTGTGCGCATCATGGAGGGCCAAGGGTGTTTGATCGCCAGATTGCCTTCCGCTGGATTACCATCGATCTCTATGCCTTGGTCATCGAGGATTACCGGTTCCACGCCAAAGAAGGGACGGGTTGCCGAACCCGGTTTCAAGGGGGTTGCGCCAGGTAGTGGCGTCAGCATGTGGGCACCGGTTTCGGTTTGCCACCAGGTATCAACAATCGGACAGCGCTCATTACCTACTACCCGGTAGTACCACTCCCAGGCTTCCGGGTTGATCGGCTCACCCACGGTACCGAGCAGACGCAGGCTGCTGCGGCTGGTCTTTTTTACCGGCTCCTCGCCTGCACCCATAAGGGAGCGGATAGCAGTGGGCGCGGTGTAGAAAGTGGCCACATTGTGTTTGTCGCAGACCTGCCAGAAGCGCGAGATGTCGGGATAGGTGGGGATGCCCTCGAACATCACACTGATAGCGCCGTTGGCCAGGGGGCCATACACAATGTAGGTATGGCCGGTAACCCAGCCCACATCAGCGGTACACCAGTAGACCTCCCCATCCTTGTAGTCGAATACCAGTTTGTGGGTCATCGCCGCCTGCAGCAGATAACCGCCCGTGGTGTGGAGTACACCCTTGGGTTTACCTGTCGACCCAGAGGTATAGAGTATAAAGAGGGGATCATCGGCGGCCATCTCTTCAGCGGGGCAATCGGATGATGCGCCGGACATGGCTTCGTGGTACCAGACATCACGGTCGTTGTGCCATTCCACCGGAT
The DNA here is from genome assembly GCA_050119385.1 of Candidatus Thiodiazotropha sp. Lineage (GTDB taxonomy): Bacteria > Pseudomonadota > Gammaproteobacteria > Chromatiales > Chromatiaceae > Thiodiazotropha. The sequence continues at coordinate 6,097 of JASFJX010000144.1, forward strand.
CACCGCCGCGCTTGACTACCAGGCAGGTGTGGACATTGGGGCACTGAGCAATGGCCTTGTCGGCATTGGCTTTCAACGGCACCTTCTTACCGCCGCGCATCGACTGATCCGCAGTGATCACCACCTGGCAATCTGAATCGAGAATGCGATCGCGCAATGCATCAGGGGAAAAGCCGCCAAACACGATGGAGTGGATGGCGCCGATGCGTGTACAGGCAAGCATGGCCACAGCGGCTTCAGGGACCATCGGCATATAGAGAGAGACGCGATCACCCTTTTTGACACCACGGGATTTCAATGCATTGGCGAATTTGCAGACCTCTTCGTGAAGCTCGCGATAGGTGATTTTACGATCCTCATCAGGGTTATCACCTTCCCAAATAATGGCAACCTGGTCACCGCGACTCTCCAGATGACGGTCAAGACAGTTATAGGAGACATTCAGCGTGGCGCCTTTGAACCACTCGATATGCAGGTCGTCTTTGTCGAAGCTCCAGTCGACAACCTTGTCCCATTTTTTAAACCAAGTGACATAGTTATCAGCTTGTTCCCCCCAAAAGCCCACCGGATCAGAGATCGATTGCCGATACATCGCTTGGTACTGATCATCGTTGATATTGGCTTGTGCTGCGAAGTCGGCAGGGACGGGGTAGGTCTTGTTTTCTGACATTGGATTTTCCTCAATAGTGGTTATTTATTCTCAACAACAGATGCGTCAATGTATGCCGGTTGTTCGTAAAGAGCATGTTAAAATATTCCTAAAAATCTAACCGATGTGTCAAAAACCCTGTTTTTGCAGTTATTCGCACCATTCTATTGCCAGTCAACGTGTAAGGAAATGCTTGAGTTGACAATGATTGGGTTGTGGCGCTATCTCAGATGCCATGGCTAGAAACAACTCAGCAGTGGCGACCGCGTCACTCAGTGCATTGTGTGCCTTGTAATTGGGTAGATTATAACGCGGGCGCAGGTTGAACAGGCGCAGATCTCCTGGTTGTATGGTGTGGTTGCGGCGTTCAAAAATACGTTGAGCCAATACCAGGGTGTCGATGATCGGTATGACAAAGGGTGCACCGAAGAGTTTTTTACATGCGGCATTGATGAATCGCTGCTCAATCGCTGAATAGTGCACCAGCATGACCTTGCCGGCCAGGCGTTGCAGGAGTTCCTGCAACGCATCGTTTATCGAAACCCCAGTGGCCGCTTGGTCATCGGTAATCTGGTGGATGACTGCCGACTCTTCAGGGATCTCTTCATCGATTGTGATTAATTGATGTCGTGAGGTCTCGAGTTTGATTGTCATATGTTCCAACTCAACCAGGC
>JASFJX010000145.1:0-7410 GCA_050119385.1 Candidatus Thiodiazotropha sp.
CATCGGGAGAGAAGAAGGGATTCAGCTCCACTTGATCCCAATCGAGTTTTTCTACCTTGATCGGCCCCAGCTGAGCCAGATAGCCGCGAATCTGAATGCCATAGCGCTCACGCAGATATTTCTTTGCGATACCGCCGGCGGCAACGCGCATCGCGGTCTCGCGGGCGGAGGAACGTCCACCGCCGCGGTAATCCCGAAAACCGTATTTCTGGTTATAGGTATAGTCGGCATGCCCCGGCCGGAAACGGTCCATGATCTCCGAGTAGTCCTTCGAACGCTGATCGGTGTTGCGAATAAGCAGGCCTATGGGGGTGCCGGTGGTTCTACCTTCGAAGACACCGGAGAGAATCTCCACTTCATCCGCCTCACGCCGTTGGGTGGTATGGCGTGAGGTGCCGGGTTTGCGACGATCCAGATCCCGTTGCAGATCCCTGGCGGTGAGTTCCAGACCCGGGGGACAGCCATCCACGATACAACCGATAGCCGGGCCGTGGGACTCGCCAAATGAGGTAACGCAGAAGAGTTTGCCGATGCTATTGCCTGACATGCTGTCCTCTAACGCTCCAACCAACCGTTGACCCGTTGCAGGTCCGATTCGCTCAAGGTGCCTGCCGCAGACTTAAGGTTGAGTCCGTTGATGATGTAACTATAACGGGAATTGAGATAGTCGCGTTGCGAAGAGAAGAGGTTACGCTGCACATTGAGCACATCGACGATAGTCCGGGTACCCACCTCATAACCTGCCTGGGTCGATTCCAGGGCGCTCTGGGCGGAGACGGTTGCCGCCTTCAACGCCTCGACCTGGCTAATGGTGGAGAGTACGCCACGATAGGCATCCCTCACCTGGCGGTTTACCGCACGGCGGGTTTGATCAAGACCCTGCTGATTAGCACGAAAATTCGCCTGTGCCTGGCGGGTCTGCGCACTGACTGCCCCCCCGGTATAGATCGGCACTTCAAGGGAGAGCCCAATGCTGCCCGAATCGAGTTCGGTAGCCGTATCGGCATCACTACGAACCACCGTATAAGCACCGACCAGGTCCAGTGTCGGGTAGTGGCCGGCCCGGCTGATATCGATCTGCTGCTTGAGACTCTCGAGACCGGCACGGGAGGCAATGATACTGTAATTCTGCTGTTGTGCGGTATCTGACCACTCCCGTGGATCATTGGGTACGGGTGGGTTGAGTGCCAAATCTTCACCGAGCTTGGCCAATTCCTGTTTCGGCTGTGGTCCGATGATCTCATACAACGCCTCCCAGGCATTACCGAGGCTGTTCTCGGCTGCGATCTCCAATGCCCTGGCGGCATCGAAGGCCGCCTGGGCCTCGTGCACATCGGTTATGGCGATCAACCCCACATCGAAACGCTGCTGCGCCTGCTCGAGTTGACGCCCGGTGGCTTCACGCTCCGCCTTGGCAACCCGCAGATCATCCTCGGCGGAGAGGATATTGAAATAGGTGGTTGTACTGCGCACCATCAGGTCGATCTCCGCTGCCGCATACTCGGCCTCGGCCTGGGCAATGGTGCTGTCTGCCTGCTCCAGTTGCAGCAAGCGATCCAGGCGAAAGATCGGCTGGGTCAGATTCAAGGCCAATGCTTTATCATAGCTGGTGCTATCAACGTCGTAGGGCACTCCCTGCAGGGTCCTGTATTCGCTGCGCACCCTGTCGTAGGTGGCGCCCAACCCGACTGTGGGTAGTATTTGGGAGCGGGCCAGGCTCTTGGATTCACGGGCCACATTCAACTGCTCCTTGGCAGCTTGTAACTGAGGATCGTTGTCCAATGCCAGTTGATAGATCGCCATTAAATCCTCTGCCTGAACAGATAAAGTGGCGCCAAGTGTTATCAAAATCAGAATTAATCGTTGCATCGTTTTCATTGTTATTCCATATAGTTATAAGACGACAAGACTAAAAAAACACAGGGGGGACTTTAACATAGATCAGATCTCCGGCTTGTAACAATAATCAATATTTAACAACCGCTACTCTGTTTTGGGCATGGGAGGCACCAGAAATTGTGGATCGATGCGGGCCTTGCGCAGGTTCATACGCCAATCGAGGTGGGCGCCGGTTACCCGGCCGGTGGCGCCTATCTGGGCGATCGGATCTCCCTGTTTTACGCGATCACCCTCCTTGACCAGGATCTTATGCAGATGCAGAAAGGAGGACGACAGCTGAAGACCATGATCGATGATCAAGGTGCCTCCTGAATAGAACATATCGGGGTGGGTCAGGGTCACCACGCCGTCCGCAGGCGCTACCACCATCGTTCCGGTTGGCGCGGCAATATCGATGCCGAAATGGGGCCGCCTGGGTACGCCATTGAGAATTCGTTGACTGCCATACACGCCCGAGACAATCCCCTTTGCCGGCCAGATGAAGCCACTCATGAAGTCGACACGGTCGTCGTCGCGTTTACGCGCCTGCTTCACCAGTGCCGCCTCTTTCTTGATCCGCGCCCAGTCACGTTCGGGGGGGGTGACTTTATTCTGAGGAAGATCGTCGATGCGTTGAACCTGATACTCTCTTTTGGCGACCTTGATTTGCTGACTTTCCACCGCTTTACCCGCCCTGATCACCTCCAGGCTATGCCGCAGACTGTCATCCCGGCCAAAACCGATTAAAAATAGTCCCTCAGGAGAGACCCGTATCGGTGTATCGTTGAATCTGACCTGGTCACCCGGTTGGGTTTTACCGATCAGCATCCCCCCCTGAACCATCTCCCCCTCCAGGGTCAACGAATGGGCTGAGAGCGTTGATAGGCATAAGAGCAAGAGAAAAAAAAGAGGGTGCCTCAGCCTTAAAACATATGTAAGTACGAAATTCATGACTACCCTGTAGTAAGAGCCTGTATAAACTAATTCATTCACTCAAAACACGCAGCAAAACTATCACAGTTGATACCAACCAGCCAACCGGATCCACCAAGAGGATTGACAGAAATTAGAACTGGCTGTAGAGTGCGCGCTTTCTACGCCGGGCACCGGCAAACCACATCTTAGCCGAGGTGGTGAAATTGGTAGACACGCTAGCTTCAGGTGCTAGTGGGGGCAACCCCGTGGAGGTTCAAGTCCTCTCCTCGGCACCAAATTCAAAAACGATCACCACCCAAAGCGTGAACTGCAATCACGCTTCGTTTGCCGCCTAAAAACTCGAGCGTAACCGGCCATGTAATGATTGTCGAACGAATAACATCGATGCGCTTTCGTTTCGCTGTATGAGCTGCTGAATCATACCAGTTACATCGTGAACTTTGTTCAATATTGAGGCGGCATCCAATGCCCGATCATAGGCCTCGACCACATCGATGCTGGTCACCTCATAACCCCACCCCTCACCCAACCAGCGCAGCGCCGCAATAGCGGAACCTAGGGCAAACTCCGGTGCCGTGTCGAGGTAATCCCTGGCAGCCCTTGTCAGCGTTTTCGGATCACAGGGACTCCGGTTGGCTAATTCTAACGCCAGATCATAAAGCTCAAGTTCCTTGGCCGTTGCGAACCACTTACCCTCTTCACCCGGTGTCGTGGCAATGAGGTCCGACAGAATCTGCGCCTTATCCTTCATCGGATAGCGTTTCGCGACTTCGCGAAACCGTGCAATGTAGGAATTACTCACTGCGCCACTCAATCCGTAGCGCTGATAGGCCTCCTCATGCATACCGGATGAGATCAAGATCTCCTCGCAGGCGCGGTCGATCACGGAATCCAGTTGGTTCAGTCCCCGCGAGGCCTCGGCATACTGGATGGCTTCCGCCTTCCTGCCCAGGGCCAGCAGAGCCTCTACGCCATAGCGCCGGTAATGCCAGAACGGGTATTTTGGTAGTTCCAACAAATCAAGCAGTTCTTCATAGCGACCTGTAATCAATAAACAGGACAGGCACGCCGACACGCCGTGGAAATAGCAACCCGGATTCGGATCCGACCAACAGGAACGCACCGTAGAAACCAACTCATCGGCCCATCGCCCAGCGACTTCTGTCGAGCCACAAATCTCGCCCCAGCGGTCACCGACAGGGCTGAGGTAATCGACACCATCGTCCGCCATGGCCTGCCACAGCCGGTCGAGCCATTTATCCCGTGTCTTCACATCCGCGGGTGCATTGACGACGATCGGTATCAGCGCATCCAGCGCCTTGTTGACAGCGGATCCCAGCGCACCACTGGAACTGTCGACATGCTCCAGTGCCGGCCAGATCTTTCCCATTAGGCGAACCGCGCCCTCTGCACCAAGAACGGGTTCTTTCTTCGCAACCTTTTTAATCTCAGAGACGGCTTCGCGAAGACGCTGGCAGGCTAACTTTGATGCCTTCCAGCTATAGGTGCCAACTCGAAATCGTGCAGGAAAGGTCCACTTGTGTTTACTATCAGCCATTACTCTGCCGTGCTATCTACATCTTCGAGTACGATACTGTATTGTTAAGTGCGTTTCCCGGCAATCCATACTTGCGAAACCGTCTTCCCATTACAATGGATGTCCGCACCCAAAGACCGAGGGATAGGCAACTACGCCTGCTCGTACCATCGTATAGGATGGCCCAAGCCTTCTTTTTTACCGTACGTAACATTATTTAGGTCATTACAGTACCAATCAACATGATTGTCACGTACGGTATCTTTTCTTGATCTTGGTTACATAAAATACTATCTTTTACCGTACGGTATCTTTTAGTGGGTGCAATCCGTATGAAAACTGACATCACGTATGGAAAGGTCCAGACGGCCGAAGAACTCGGCCGGCTGGTACGCGGCCATCGAAAAAGCCGGCGCCTAACCCTGGAAACCGTCTCCGGGCTCGGTAACCTCAGCACGCGCTTCCTATCCGAGTTCGAACGTGGCAAAGAAACCGCCGAGATCGGCAAGATCCTGAAAACGCTGCGAACCCTGGGGCTAGAGGTCATCATTCAGCCAAGGGGTGGCTCGCTCTCCCCTTCACCGGGTTACCGCTCCAGCAATGCCCGGGAGGAAACGTCGTGATCGATCCCGACGCCCTCAACGTCTGGTATGAGCAGCGCCTGGTCGGCTATTTGTGGCGTACCCCTGTCGGCGCCATCGGGTTTCGATACGATCCTGAGTGGATCACCACCGGCGGCTTCGCGATCTCTCACACCCTACCCTTGAGAAACGACGAATTCGCGGCCGAAGATGCCCTCGCCCATCGCTTTTTTGCCAACCTGCTCCCGGAGGGGGGCGTGAGAGAACACATCGTCCGCGATCTAACAATCCCGAATACGGATTTTGATCTGCTGCGCGCCATCGGCGGCGAGTGTGCGGGCGCACTATCGATCCTATCCGTAGAGCGAACGCCTTCGGATGAGGATCATTACCGTCGGTTAACCGATAAGGAACTGGCTACCCTGGCAGCCCGGCGCGGACAGATCTATGCAGCCTGGCTGGCGGATGAGCGTCCCCGGCTTTCCCTTGCCGGTGCCCAGGATAAATGCCCAATAATGGTGAGAAACGACACTTATTTCCTGCCCCAGGGAGAAGCGCCATCGAGCCACATCCTGAAATTCGAGTTGGCGGACTATCGTCACCTACCCGCCTATGAGACCTTTACGACTTTACTGGCCGGATCGATCGGTCTGCCGGTGGCGGATATCGGGTTACACTCCATCGAGCAGACCCGTTATGCGCAAATCGCACGCTACGATCGTGTCTCGGATGAACAGGGGCAGGTGCAACGGCTGCATCAGGAGGATTTCTGCCAGGCCCTGGGGTATGGGCATGAGAAAAAATACCAGGAAAGCGGTGGACCTGCCTTTGACCAGTGCTATCGCCTGGTACAGGATGTTTCCAGTGATCCGGCCGCCGACGCCCTACATCTGCTACGCTGGCAGATCTTCAATGTGTTGGCGGGCAACTCCGATGGCCACGCCAAGAACCTGTCCCTGCTGCACCTGCCCAGCGGCGAGATACGCCTGGCCCCGTTCTATGATCTAGTTTGTACCCGCGCGATTGAACGTATCGACTACCATCTTGCCTTTGAGGTTGGTGGAGAAAGAAATCCAAGCGCGATCACACCAGCTCATTGGAACGAGCTTGCCAGGAATTGCGACATCAGGCCACGCTTTCTTGCCAACCTGGTAAAAGAGACCGCAGACCTTTTACTGGAGAACCTGGTCGCAACGAAAATGACCTTTGAGGCTAGATTTGGAGACTATCCGGCGCTTCAGCGTGTCGAGCAGGTCGTGACTAAACAGTGTTACGGTGTCACCAGAGGGTAGGCGTTGTTCTCAATGATCTTACAGTATTCGATATTCAAGCTGGTTATGTCTTTATATTTAAGTACCAGCCTGTCACCGGAGATTTCGTAAAAGCTTGCCTGTTGTGAGAAATCAGATTCATTTTCAACGTTCATCATGGTGTCGTCCGCCGTGATTTGGCGTCTGACAACAGAGGATAGAACGATACGGTCAAGATTCCCCGACTCGGTGAGAAAAAAATCCTCCAGAATACCGTAGTAGAGATAGGTCGCTTCAACCTGTTTTACTGTCACTGCCAACTTAACAAAATCGGCCTCATCTCCTTCATCGTTATAACCTTTCAACAGATAGAACCAGGGTGTATCAAATCGAAACAGTTCGCTCAGAAGATGGTGTCGGTCCAGTTTGTATTTAATGACCATCTTCTGTGCTGACAATCCCAGCAGGTAGGAAAAGATATAGATTGTCATCAGATAGGTGATAAATGCAGGTATGTGGTCTACCGATTTGTTAATAGCAAGTTCCAGCAAGTCACCACGAGCAGCGGTAAAGAGCGTTAGAAAGACATGATAGTCTATCGATATCGGTGAGAATAGTTTGGCTGATTGAATCCAGAATGTGTGCAGGAAAATCGTAATGATCAGGCTTTTTACCGTTTCAGATGTGAACGGCCGGTTATCCAACTGTGTTCTTTCTGACCTTGTAAAAGCAGCACGAAAGATATATCCGGGAAGAATCAGGAGAAAGGTGAGAAGTGCGGGGAATGCGACGTTCACACTACAGAACTACAAATCTGATCAGTCCGCCTTTTTGTTGCTTCGTGCCGGTACTATGCGGAGTCTCTTACTGCCCTTTTTTACGGTATCGGATTTCCCGGCAATCCAGTCTTGGAATGCATCGGGGTCCGACTTCTTCAACTTGCGGAAGTTGTCTGATTGCAGTGCTTTCATATTTTTAGCTTTCCTGATCTCAACCCATTAGTGTCCTGTGCGTAGTATAGCGGTTTATCTTACTGAAAAGTAGCTCAGGCTAAATTACCATAAATAACACACAGTGTGTGCCACAACCCCATAAAAACCCCAATTTATTCATGGTTAAGTATTTCTCCTTAGCAGTCAGAACATACCTCTCTATCCTCTTGTAATTTATACATATTTTTCTTTACTTCAGAGTAAGGGCATTAAGTGTCGGCATAACGGGATACGAG
>JASFJX010000146.1:0-7368 GCA_050119385.1 Candidatus Thiodiazotropha sp.
TGCTAATGTAGATTATTGTATATAATGGTCCAGCATTTTTCACTTTAACTTTATAATTAAGGGAATTTTTATGAAGGTATTTGCAGGTATTTTTCTCTCATCTATCGGGGCGTACGCAGCAGCAGAGCCAATTAACCCAATTGAGTCCTCCGGAACGGTAAGTAGCTATACCGCTTCTCCATTTTATGCTATCGGAATTTATGAACCAAATAATGAACATGGCTGACAAAAGGATGACTATGGTAATTTTTACCATGTTAGAGAGCGTGGCGAAGGAACTGTATATATTGAAGAGCAGTCGGCTGAGTCAATTATTCTGGCGTTGGGCTCTTATGAGCCCACAGACTGGAAAATAAAAGGCCCTGGTGCAGACAATGTAAGCCAGATTATATTGTTTGGCTATCATTCAGCGACAATTGCCGGACAGAATGCAGACGCAATTGTTGTTGATAAAACACATGAGTCGAGTAACTCAGGTTATATTAGCACTTTTTATTCCTGGGATAGCAATAAAAGAGAGGTGGCCGTATATGAGCTCGAAGACATTGCTGGTTCGAGCTTGACAAGCTTTTCTGGTGTTTATAACGCAGAAAGTTTTCATATCGACGCTCACTAAATATACATATGACCTTAAAATAAAATCCGAGGTTGTTCTGCAATCTCGATTTTTTTGTGTATCAATTTCTAATAATCGACAAATATTTCGGCTCTAAATAAGAGAAAAAAAAATAAGGACATCCATAAAAATAAAAAAATTAGGACACCCATAATTTATATTATATAAAAATATATATGCATAGACATTTTTCTTTCATATAGAAATCAATGATGCAGACATGTTACGAATTATGCCACCTGACCAAACATGAATAAAAAAATAACAATCAACAGAGATGACATGTCTTCGTTTTGCATATTAATAGCAATAACTACCCTGCCAAGTGAATAACTAGGCTGTAAGATTCTAATTTTATTCGAAGCAGATCAGGCTGCAGCGGATTGATAGAGTTGTAACGACGAACCTGTTATGCAAAACCACTTTCTCTCTAATGCAGTACTATAGGCTTTAATGGCTTTTCGCGTACCAACGACATTGTAGAAGTTATTGTTGTAGTTTTGCACGGTATCCAGCCAAGCCTCTGGATTGATATTGAGGCGCTCTAAGATAGGTGACAGTCGGGCAGGTATGGCACCAGTTTTGTCCTCTCTGATCGCTCGGCCTGCCCAATCGTTTAGCTCAAGATAGTCGACCAGACTGAAAGGCACTCCCTGTTTTTTATCTTGATGTTCACCGCCTGTAAATGACAGTAACCCTTTTGGTGCAGATAATTGAGCCTTACTAGCATTGCCCATCTTTTTGAGTTGCTTGTGGTAGTACCCGATACGCTCTTGAATTGAAGTGAAATCAGAGGTTTCAGGCATATCGGCTATCCCTGTCCGAACGGGATTGAGATCGACATAGCTCATGCAGGTCAGCAGAGCAGCCTCATCAAGTAGGGCCTGGCTTTTGAATCTACCCTCCCAGAAACGACCGCTGCAGCCATCCTCTTCATTCGCCCTTCGGGCGATGGTTTCGTTCAGATTGCGCATAAACCAACTGATATCGTATAGCCTATGGCGCCATTTCTCGATATCTTTCTCGGCAATACTTTTTTCTGCTTTTGTTAGTTTAATACCATTGAGATATCGATCGACAATGGGACTTGGTTTATAGAGCGCAGTCCAGCGATAGATGACTTCATCATGATTCCAAGCCAATGCTCTTAGCTGGTCTATCTTCACGACTGTGTGAGTATGATTGGGCATTACAGCATAGGCGCAGATCTCGATAGCAAAAATTTCAGTAAGCTGTTTGAGTTTGTCGACCACCCAATCTCTGCGGTGTTCATAACTTCGCCCTGTCAGTTTATCGTCTCCACAGAGAAAAGCACGACGGACGCAGCGGGATATACAGTGGTAGTAGGGAGTCTCTTGCAGGCAGATCTGTTTCTTACGAGATATGGTCATTGCCGTCTCCTTGGCTTATTTTCACTCCATGTAGTTTCTTACGATAACCCATGGTATGGTTTAGTTCAAGTTTTGGGTGTCCACGTTTTTTTTGGTATTCATATGGACGTTGTAATAGAGGTTAATGGGCATATAGAAGAAGCTGAAGTATTAGAGATATACCTGGCTAATGATTGGTCATCGGCACAAAAACCTGACAAGCTGATTCCTGCTTTGCTGAATTCTGACACACTCGTGACAGCAAGAGTTGACGGGAAATTAGTGGGTATTGGTAATGCCATATCAGATGGCTATCTGGTTGTATATTATCCGCATATGCTTGTTCATCCATCATATCAAGGTAATGGAATTGGGCATAAAATGATGGAGATGCTGCTATCCATTTATAGAGACTTCCATCAACAAATGTTAACTGCGGATGGCAAGGCAATTGGTTTTTACAAACAAATGGGCTTTGAGCGAGCGGGTAACACAGAGCCAATGTGGATTTACTCAGGCAAGGAGCATTAATGCAAAATCGTGCAGGTTAGGTTAGACCCAGCATGTGGGTCCGCACGGAGGGCTTCCCTACTCTGTTATCCAGGCCTAATCGGAAGCTTCTTACCGACACACTCTTTCGATACATGCTGACGAATCAGTCTAACATATTGATATTTATGCGCTTTACACGCAGAATGCAACGTTTATGTAAGAATTCGTTAAAGAGCCCTCGAGGATGCACACGCCCCCTCCTCCATGTCAACCCCAGTATTTTTCACTTTTGATATAACAAGCCGCACTCTACCTTTGGGAATTGAACGAGGAACACGGCTATGGCTTGGCTTTGACAGGCTATGATTTTTTGGCATCGCCGAATTGAGAACTGTATCCAGTTTATCGATACGTACCTGATCGAGATTTTAGATATGTGAACTGTTATCCACTTTTCTGGCTTTTATTGTGATGATTTTGTTTCTGTAACAGATTCAATCGCTGTGCAGTAGGAATGTGTCAGGCTAGACGCTTTGTCAGGAGTAAGGCGCGCACCGCTGCCTGGAATAACTCCGGTATCTGCTAAGGTAATGCCCCCTTTGCTGGATATCGACGACAGAAACTAAACAATTCAATGCCAATCTTCGACAAATACAAATTGGTTCTTTTATCCGAGGGAGATACCGCTAATTTATCTAAATCGGTATTGAACAAGCATCTCTCTGTTGTGAATTACGATTCACAGCGTAATGTGTTTTATATCACCCTGGACAAGATTCTCTTTACCAACCCCATCGCCACGATCGAAAAAGTCCTTGAGGCAAACGGCTTCGTCGCCAATCTGGAAAACATTTTATCATGTCTGGATAGCTTTACTTTTTCCGTTCACGCCAGAGTGAGTGAGAACAATAAGACGGATGATGCTGATAAGGTCCACGATTATCTACCCTGCATTTGCTTCGAATTGCCTCGCAAGCATCGAGTTGGCGGTGTACTGCAGCGTTTTTATGATGAAATAGCCAGTTACGAAGCTGAGCATAAAAGTACAGCGCATATTGTCGAAATGCTTGAGCGTAATGCAAAACTTGTTAGTCTTAAACGAGAACTTGATAAGCTTGAGAGGGAAAATAAAACACTCAATTGCAGAATTGAAGAGCTTACGACTGAATTGCTGGCAGAAAGAGAAAAATACCGTAGACAAGATTCCGATAACACATCGAATGATTCTCTCCCCGTTAACAGCAGATTATGCCGAGTTGAGCATGTGGATTTAAAAAGACGTTTAATAAAAGTCAAGTCACTGAAAAAACGTTATGATATCCCTACTCATATGCTGGACCGTGTTCCTGAATTCAAATCACTTTGCCTGGTTTCCCTGGACCAGGATGAAAAAAAACCACTCGGTATTCTTTTTTTTGATGATAGAGAGCTTGCCAGTATTGAGAAACGCATTGCTGATTTACTGGTCGTTGACGGGGATACTTTCAAAGCACGGGATTCAATGCGCAATGTATTCCAAATCAAGGCCGTCAATGATATTGAAGCCGATAGCATTCGCGAGTTGCGTCGTGGTATGAGAGTATTGATATCCATTGTGGATAATTATGTCGTACGATTTTCCGTATTGGGAGCATCACAAGAGGCCCGATTCAAAAGCCGGGTTCTTGAGCAATTGACTGTATACGAAATCGGTCGCAATCAACTTATGTTTCGGCAAGAGGATATTGACGAGTAGATGTGAGAGTTTTGAGTGAATGAACTAAAAGAAAAATCCTTTATTGCCAAGCCTAAAAGCTTGTTTGACCCCCTTTCGGTATGGATCAGTATTATTCTGATTGTTGCCGTACTCTTGGCTGCCGTGAATACACACAACAAAAGTGAACTGGAAGGGATGTTGCTATTCAGTGACTTTCGTAGCTTGTTTTTTGTTGTAGGTGGGACTTTAGGCTGCCTGCTATTTCAGTTTGATATGATGACCCTGATCAGGGCTTTTCAACTTTCGGTAGTATCTTTTGTTACTAATCCACTCAAAGATGTCAATGCGCTTATCATCGAACTGGATGATGCGATCATCAATGGCACGAGTCTGCTTAAATTACGTGACGGTAATGAAATCTGCGGTGAATTGCTCAACGACATTGTCCACATGTTGAAGGAAAAACTGCTTTATGAAGAAGTCGATGCTCTGGTCGCGAATAAGATTGCCACTGGATTCTTACTCAGAAAATCCGCAGTGACTCTATTGAATAAAGGGACTAAGATCGCTCCTGCACTGGGCTTACTTGGTACTGTGATCGGCTTGATTGAAGTTCTGCAGTCACTTGAAGATCCGGCAAAAATCGGTCCTGCTATGTCGTTGGCCTTGATGACAACCGCATTTGGCTCCATTCTGGGTTCTTTCGTCTTCACCCCTCTAGCCGGCCGCCTTGAGTACCACAATTCGCTCTATCTTGAAACTCACAGGCTCATGATGAACCGAATAAAAGTGTTATTGCTTCGTGAAGAGCGCTATATCAACCCCGCCATAAGCAACAAAAAACTTGGGGATTCCAGTGCAGCTTGAGGAGTTCGATAGCAATGATTCTGATGAAGGATTGGATTCCTTTTATATCAGCTTTGGTGATTTGATGGTAATTCTATGTGTGTTCCTTGTCATGTTACTTAGTATGAGCAGCATTGAAGTCGGTTCCTTCGAAAAAGTCAGACAAGTCATGACAGGAAAGACTGAGAACACTCTTGTCGCCCTGAATGAAGGGCTGAATGCTATCATCGAAGGAAATCCAGGCGTACCTGGTGCGAGCGTGCAATTGGATGAGGACGGGGTGCGTGTAAATTTGGCCGCCAGTGTATTTTTTGCCCGGGGGGACGCAACCATCGATCCTGATGCGCTGAAATCCGTTGATATCGTCTTAGAAGAAATACTTGACACAGACTATCAAATTGATGTCGAAGGTCATACTGATGACGTTGCCTACTACCGGATCATTGACGGAGAAATAGTCACTAACTGGACATTGAGCGGAAAACGCGCCAGTAATATGGCCCTACATATGAGGTTAATGGGATTTGCGCCGGAAAGAATGCGCATCATAGGCTACGCGGCCACAAGACCGGTGGTGGATACGGAAGGAAAGTATGGCGATGAACTGGAAAAGGCCAGATCGCGCAATAGGCGTGTATCTCTACTAATTCGATAATCAACAATGATAAGCCGTGGAAATCGATCCGAAAGCAATGGAATAACTGTTAGCAAACGTTGTGACAGATTTAATAATTTTCGTATTCATCGAACCAAGAATGATCATGGCTTTCATGTCTACATACTAGAAAATAAAAATGAAACTCGGCAAATATTCATTCCAAGATTTGTATTTGGCCGTTTCAGAGCATGTGTAAAAAAGCTAGCCACTGAGGAACTTTCCAGTAATTCTGTTGAGGCCTTTGAACACCGAGTAAGCTTTTTGAATAAGGATTATTTCTTCTTCAAATCATCCCATATGGATCTGGATAATATGATCATTCAGGATTTGGAGGAACGAAAAGGGTCATCGGGATACATTACAGTCAGCCGAAAATGCCTGAAGGCGCTCAATCAATTATTGTACAGCGAGAAATTGCAACATCCCAATGATGTGCTTGAAGGCATCATATCCTACCATAAACTGTTTCAATTCAGTTTTGTCAAAGCCAGCAAGAGCATCACCAGCGATCTAATCTTACGCAAAGATGTATTGCAAAGCATCAATGAGTATCGACCTGAGTTAGTTGCACGTAACCCTCTGAAAAGAAATAAAACAACAGAAAGTATAAGCAGCGACAATGCTGTTTCTGGAAGCAACTTGAGGGGCAGTAAAAGTCAGAAAACCAGCAACTTCAAATCCAAATTAGGAGAACGGTTACACGATAAGGATATCAAAGTAGATTACAGCCAGATATTCGGTGACAAAAGCATCAGGTTAAGCTCCAACAATGAAAGCGACGACAAGAAATCCGGCAAAACAGTACCATTGTATCAATTTGCGATACCTTTGTCCGCGCGAGATATAAAGTATTATGGAACTGGGCGCTTTCATTTCGAATTAGGCCAAGATGAATCCATCCAATTTAGAAACCTGTTTCTATGCGAACGTTCAAATGAATTTTATCTTGGTTTTGAGATTATTGATGCGCTGTTCACTCGTAATAGAATACTGAATACTTTTCAATTTCCACTTTATTACCTCAAGGTACAAATTCGCGAGTCTGGACGAGGGATTAGATTAAAGGCAAGGGACGATGGAAGATTGTATTTAAACCATCTTGCTCTTGCGCATTTGATTGAAAAATTTAGCCATAAAACCGCTGGCCAAGACTCATTGAGTAGATTTTTCACTAATTTATTGGCACAGCATATTAGCGTGGATCAATTAAATGACCGTATCACTTTAACCCGCCACCTTCCCGTATCAGACGAAATATTTGACCGTACACGTGAGATACTCATTGGTTATCAGGAGGAAAATGGCAAAGGAGGTATACTGGCTGACTTGAGAAAGCTCAAGGGAGTCGAATGTGATTTACATAAGGTGATGCTATACCGAGCTCGAGGTAATTTATCACCTATTGAGCTATCATTGGAATACGACCTCGATAAGATTCTGGATATTGCCCACCATTCGGTAAGTCGTTTTTACGATTCCCTGCTCGGTCGATTTTTAACTCCGGAACTGTTGAACGATGTGCCTTTGGAGGCGGATAAAACGCCAGCCGCATGGGTGCCAGGCCGACCATCTCAAAGCACATCTTGTTTGTTTAAAAAGCTTCATCAACACGACATCGTATTACTTGAAGGTCCGCCTGGTACAGGTAAAACCTTTACCATCATGAACCTTTTGATCGATTCTGTTTGCC
>JASFJX010000147.1:0-7346 GCA_050119385.1 Candidatus Thiodiazotropha sp.
ATCACCACTTGGACACCCGCCTTCTTCGAAGACCGGTTTAGCCAGTTCATTCCAACCACACTGACCCCCCCTTTCCTGCAGCCTCCCGCGCTGGGAGAATGGGTGGCGGAAGTAAAGATTGACGCCTTCAGTGGCGCCACGCCACTGGCATTACAGAAATTCGAAGGTGTTCAAACCGAAATCATGGATATGCTGCTGGGTACCACGGCAGGATCGGCCGGCGAGACTTCAGCACTCTTGATTCTGCTCTGTGGGCTCTACCTGGCGGCAAGGAAAATGCTCGATTGGCGCATACCGGTGATGGTGATGCTCGGCGCCGCACTCACAGCCGGCATCTTCTATCTCATCGACCCTGGACGCTACCCGGATCCCCTGTTCGTACTCTGTTCAGGCGGTTTGATGCTGGGTGCATGGTTTATGGCAAGTGATATGGTCGGCTCGCCGGTCACTCCGCTGGGCGTCATAATTTATGGACTGATGATCGGTGTAATCACTGTGATCATCCGCCTTTTCGGTGGCCTGACCGAAGGTGTAATGTACGCCATTCTACTTGGCAATGCGGCCACGCCACTGATCGATCAGATCACTCAACCCCGCGTATTCGGTGAGCAGAAGGCAAGCAAATGAGTACACCTGAAGCTGAAGTCATGCAGCCATCGACACCCGCCGGACGCATGATCCGGACGCTGATGGGTATCGCCATGCTATCCGGATTCCTGGTGGTACTTACCTATCAGCTGACCAAACCAATCATTGCTGAAAATCAACGCCGAGCGATTGAAGCGGCGGTATTCAATGTCGTCCCCGGTGCTGTTGCGCGCAAGGATTTCGCCATCAACGACGGGGAGCTCATCCCGGTAACCGCAGACAAACCCGCCGAGGGCATCCTGGTCTACGCCGGATATGACAATGAGGGCGAACTGAAGGGCGTCGCGGCAAAGGCTGCGGCCCAAGGCTATGCGGATTTGATCCATATCCTGTATGGCTATGACCCCGCCTGTGAATGTATACGTGGTATAAAGGTTTTGAAACTGGCTGAGACCCCGGGATTGGGTGATAAGATCATTACCGATGCCGATTTTGTCGCCAACTTCGATGCGCTTGATGCCAGGCTAAGTAGCGATGGGCAGGCTTTGGCGAATGAGATTGTCACGGTCAAACATGGCACTAAACAGAATCCTTGGGAGATCGATGCCATCTCCGGCGCCACCATTTCATCGAAAGCGGTGGGCAAGGCGATCAATCAGTCAGCCAAACAGCTGCTGCCTCAACTTGTTCCCCACCTGGACAAGCTGGTACAGGAAGACAACACGGTAGTTCAACCTGAGGTCACTGATGAATAAAACCGAAAGCGAATTGAACAATGGCTAAAGACAACCCCACCATCACCTGGGAGACATTCACAGAGGGCCTATGGCGGGACAACCCGGTATTCGTCATGTTGCTCGGCATGTGTCCTGTACTGGCGGTTACCAACTCTGCGATCAACGCCTTGGCAATGGGCCTCGCCACTACATTTGTCCTGCTGGCCTCCGGCACCCTGATATCGCTGTTGCGTCACAGCATCCCGAAACAGGTCAGGATCGCCACCTATATCGTCATTATCGCCACCTTTGTCACTATCGTCGATTACACCATCCAGGCCATCTCCCTCGACCTCTATAACGCCTTGGGCGCCTTCATCCAGTTAATCGTGGTGAATTGCATGATCCTTGGTCGTGCCGAGGCCTATGCCTCGAGAAATCGGCCTCTCAAGGCTGTGGTGAACGGCCTTGGAATGGGCATAGGTTTCACCTTCGCCCTACTCTGCCTGGGTGTTGTACGTGAGATACTGGGCGCCGGCAGCCTGTTCGGATTCGATCTGTTTGGACCCCGTTTCGAACCTTGGGTAGTGATGGTGCTGCCAGCGGGGGGGTTTCTCGTACTCGGGGCATGGCTGTTGCTGTTTGAGTGGCTGAAGCAACGCAAAGAGCGGGCAGCGCTGGAAGCAGCGGCGGAAATACAGTGATCAACTTTGAATTATTGATGATGAATTTTGAATTGCCGGTGTGCGCTTCGCACAGGTTGTGATTCAATCAACATGACGAGTGATACGAGTTCATCAATACATAATTCACAATTCATAAATCGGGATTTCGGAACGAAATAAACCATGGGAACAGAATCACTCAGCTTTATATTTTTAAACGCGGTACTGGCAAACAACTTCGTGCTGGCCCTGTTCCTCGGTCTATGCCCGTTTCTTGGCGTCTCCGGGAAACTCAACACAGCCCTGCCCATGGGATTGGCTACCATGTTCGTGATGCTGGTCAGTTCTGTCTGCGCCTACCTGATCAATATTGTCCTGGTGACATTCGAGATCGAGTTCCTGCGTCTTATCGCCTATATCGCGGTGATCGCCAGTGCGGTGCAACTGGTCGAGATGACGCTGAAGAAATTCACCCCTGCCCTGTTCCGCTCACTGGGAATCTTCCTGCCACTGATCACAACCAACTGCGCCATCCTGGGTCTGGCACTGTTCCAAACCTTTAAAGAGTATAATTTCCTGCAATCCCTGATCTATGCTCTAGGCGCCGGCACCGGTTTCATCCTGGCAATTCTTTTAATGGCCGGTCTCCGGGAAAAACTGGAACTCTCGACCATGCCCAGCATTACCCAGGGCGCCGCCGTCAGTCTCATGCTCGGTGGTCTGTTATCGCTTTCGTTCATGGGTTTTGCCGGACTCGGGGGTTAATCTTGATCGACTATCTGATTGCCATGACAATCATTCCAATTCTGCTGCTCGGTTGGTTGATCGTTCAATCCATCGCGCGGCGCTTCGCCAAGCTGCATCCAGAATTCGGTCCCCCCAGGGAAGAGGGTACGGGTTGCGGGAAGAGCTGTTTATGTAGCGGCAGTAGCTGCCAACGCCAAGGAGACCACCTCAGAGGTTACAATAATGAATGAGCCATCCAATCAACCAAATAGCAAAGGACAAGCTGTGAGTGAGCAGATCATCTGGTTCGAACATCTTAAAATGCATGATGTAGATCAGGTCGGAGGAAAGAACGCATCCTTGGGTGAGATGATCAGCGGCCTTGCCGACGCGGGTGTCAGTGTGCCGGGAGGCTTCGCCACCACAGCCCATGCATTTCGTGAATTCCTGCGCCACAACCAACTTGCTGAACGGATCGATCCCTTGTTGAAAGCCCTCGATGTAGAGGATGTCACCGCCCTGGCCGAGGCCGGCAGGACGATTCGCCAATGGGTGGTTGAATCGCCCTTCCCTGAAACACTGGAAACTGCGGTAACCGAGGCCTATAAACAGCTCATCGGCGACACCGATACCCCCCCGTCAGTAGCGGTCCGCTCCTCAGCAACCGCCGAAGACCTGCCGGATGCCTCATTCGCCGGCCAGCAGGAGACCTTCCTCAATGTGCAGGGATTGGACGACGTGATGGTCGCCATCAAAGAGGTATTCGCTTCCCTCTATAACGATCGGGCTATCTCCTATCGGGTACATCAGGGTTTTGCCCACGAAGATGTTGCCCTCTCCGCGGGCATTCAACGCATGGTGCGTTCCGATATCGGCTCCTCCGGCGTCATGTTCACCCTGGATACGGAGTCCGGCTTCAAGGATGCGGTCTTTATCACCAGCTCCTATGGCTTGGGTGAGACGGTGGTACAGGGCTCGGTGAATCCAGACGAATTCTATGTCCACAAGGGCAACATAGAAGCGGGACGCCCAGCCATCCTGCGCCGCAATCTGGGCGGTAAGGCGATCAAAATGGTCTATGGTCAGGCCGATGAAGAGCGGGTCGTGACCGTCGATGTGCCGGAACAGGATCGACGCAGGTTTTCCCTGACAAACGAACAGGTGGAGAGCCTGGCGCAGATGGCGATCACCATCGAAAAACACTATCAGCGCCCGATGGACATCGAGTGGGGGCTGGATGGCAGTGACGGCCAGCTCTACATCTTACAGGCACGACCGGAGACTGTGGAGAGCCGGGTTGACGCCTCCACGGTGGAACGCTTCAAGCTGGAGCAGAAAGGCAAGGTATTGGCCCAAGGCCGAGCCATCGGTCAACGCATCGGCGTCGGATTAGCGAAGGTTATCCATAACGCCAGCGAGATGGCCAAGGTCGAGCCTGGCGACGTACTGATCACCGATATGACCGATCCCGATTGGGAGCCGGTAATGAAACGTGCCTCCGCCATTGTCACCAACCGGGGTGGTCGAACCTGTCATGCGGCGATTATCGCCCGCGAGCTGGGCATCCCGGCTGTAGTGGGCTGTAACGATGCCACTGAGACCCTGCAGGAGGGTCAAGAGGTCACGGTATCCTGTGCCGAAGGCGATGACGGTTTTATCTATGAAGGTCGACTGAAATTCTCCATCAGTCGAGGCGATGTCACTTCCATGCCGGAACCCCCTGCCAAGATCATGATGAATGTGGCCAATCCGAGTCGCGCCTTCGCCTTCAGCCGAATCCCCAATGCCGGCATCGGCCTGGCGAGACTGGAGTTCATCATCAATACCACCATTGGTGTACATCCCAGAGCCCTGATGGAGTTTGACAATCTGCCCGGCGATATCAAGGACAAGGTGCAGAAACAGATCGACGGCTATCCGACCCCGGTCGAATTTTATGTGGAAAAACTGGTTGAAGGCATCTCCACCCTGGCAGCCGCCTTTAAGGGAAAACCGGTTATCGTGCGCATGTCCGATTTCAAATCGAACGAATATGCAAACCTGATCGGTGGACAACTTTATGAACCTGAAGAAGAGAACCCCATGATCGGTTTTCGCGGGGCCTCACGCTACATTTCGCAGAGTTTCCGACCCTGCTTCGAGCTGGAGTGTCGCGCCCTGAAGCGGGTACGCGAAGAGATGGGATTCGACAATGTGGAGATCATGATCCCCTTTGTACGCACCCTGGACGAGGCAACCTCTGTCATCAAGCTGCTGGAAGAGAACGGTCTCAAGCGGGGCGAAAACGGTTTGAGGGTCATCATGATGTGCGAGTTGCCTTCAAATGCTGTCCTAGCCAAGGAGTTCCTCGAGCATTTCGATGGCTTCTCCATCGGCTCAAACGACATGACCCAGTTGACCCTTGGGCTGGACCGGGATTCCGGTTTGGTGGCAAAGAGCTTCGATGAAAGGGATCCAGCGGTCAAGCGCATGCTCGAAA
The DNA here is from genome assembly GCA_050119385.1 of Candidatus Thiodiazotropha sp. GTDB lineage: Bacteria > Pseudomonadota > Gammaproteobacteria > Chromatiales > Chromatiaceae > Thiodiazotropha. The sequence continues at coordinate 5,175 of JASFJX010000147.1, forward strand.
TGGCCATTCAGGCCTGTAACGAGGCCGGGAAATATGTCGGCATCTGCGGTCAGGGTCCATCTGACTATCCCGACCTGGCCGAATGGCTGGTAGAGCAGAAGATCCAAAGTATGTCCTTGAATCCGGATACGGTCATCGACACCTGGCGTCTACTGGCTGGCATGAAGAGCTGATCGAACAACCTAGGCAGTGCTGACTGGCCGTTGAATGCGCCTGCTACCGGTCTCGCCGTCCAGTTGCGGTATTATTTATTCAATCATCAAGAGCTTGTTGATTTAATAGCAAATCCGCATTTGGACGACGATCCCGGTACGATCATCACCTTCCCAGGTAATACATTCGGGACAGCCCGCATGTTTCATCCGGTCGCTTAGAAAATAAAGTAACTTAAGGTTTTTCTAGCGTATGAAACGTACCATCTTCTTTCTTGCCGATCATACCGGAATCACCGTCGAGGCTATGGGACGCTCACTACTGAGCCAATTCGATGGTTTTACTTACGAGACTGTGCATTGGCCTTTCATCGATAGCCTCGAGAAGGCCAGGCGGGTTGCAGAGCGAATCAACCAGACAACCATCGAGTCCGAACAGAAACCGATCGTCTTCACAACCCTGGTGGATCCTCAAATCCGTGACTATTTCAAGCAGTTGGATGTCCCGGTCATGGATTTCTTTGAGACCTTCACAACCCGTCTGGAGGATGAGCTGCAACTGCCCTCCTCCCATGCCCTGGGCCGTTTTCATACGACTGATAACAGCCGTGCCTACGATCAACGCATCCACGCAGTCAATTTCGCCTTGAACAATGATGACGGGGCGATCACCAAGAACTACACCACCGCCGATCTGATCCTGATCGGTGTATCCCGTGTCGGCAAAACCCCCACCTGTGTCTTCCTGGGCCTGCAACATAGTGTGCTGGCGGCAAACTACCCCATTACGGAAGATGACCTTGAGAATGATCTGTTACCTAAGGTCTTGACCCCTTACCGGGAAAAGCTGTATGGATTGACCATCGATCCAAACCAGTTACAAAGAATTCGCCAGGAGCGTAGGCCGGATCGCCGCTACTCATCCCTTGATCAGTGTAAGATGGAGATAAAGCTGGCTGAAGATCTGTTCAAGCATTACAAAATTCCCTATTTGGAGACCACATCCATGTCCATCGAGGAGATTTCCGCCAGACTACTGCAACATATCAACCGGGCCGCTAAAGTGACGAGTGAATAGTCTGGCTTCCAACCAACCATCCCCGAGTATTGAACTCAAAACTGAACGCTACAACTCAAAAACTCTGGACATTCAATACCTTTTACTAAAACTCAGGGCATTCAATACCTTTTAAGATTCTCATGTCCTCTTAACAGATGGCTGAGCATAATGTGTAATCACGATATAATATAAACGATTTCGCCCTTGTACATTTTCGCTCTTGTACTGGGGCCTGATATCACTAATACCATCGACACTTCCAAGGTTCTAGAATGACAGGAACAGTACCGTGAAAATACTGCGGAAATGGAAACCCATGCTGTTCCATCACCTAGTGAAACTATATGATTTAAGTTGCGAAGATAACTTTATATCTAACTGATTTTTATTGTTATACCTGTAATGAACTGGTTTATAAGACTGTTTAGAATCGCCCCTGTACCTATCGCCATCAAATGGACGATGTACATAGGTGCGCTTATTACCATGGTCATGGGTATTCTCGGCTGGTTTCTCATCACCCAACAAACCAGTTTCCATATGCGCGAAGTCAAAGGATTTGGTGAAGTACTGGTTGAGCAGTTGGCTCACTCCGCCAGCGAACCCTTACTCGCGGATGATCATTTCAATCTGCAAGGACTCGTAAGCCGCCAGACCCAAAACGATAAGGTGGTTGGTGCGGCGATCGTACCCAGTGATAAAATATGGATTATTTCCGGTAGTGTCCCTCACCAGCTACCCGGTTCTGAAGAGCTGCTGCCAATGATCTGGTCATGGCGCGACGAGGATCACAACAGACACCCCGCAATCACCTTTTTCAGCCCCATCAAATTCCGCGATGTCATCGCTGGTCATGCGATGATCACATTAGACCGGCAATTTCTCGACCGCAACCAAAAACGCACCATTAGTATCATCGGTTATGCCACCTTTGGGCTGATTCTCATTGCAGGCATACTC
>JASFJX010000148.1:0-7338 GCA_050119385.1 Candidatus Thiodiazotropha sp.
TTTAGCTTGGATGGCTATGTGCAATTGTTAATTACTGTTAGAACAATAGGTTCAAATCCCCTCACCCCGACCAATCTACAAAACAACTTAGCCCACAGCACTTTTTCTTCTCTTTCATTAACTTCAGCCGCAAACAAAGGATCAGTCCCTTAGCCTCCAGCTCGCGCATAGCCTTGGTAACAGCTCGCTTTGGTAGACCCGTCAGTTCCGATAAGCACTCCTCGCCTGGCCAGCTATCGGGTTCTTGACTCATCTGCTCAGTGAGGGCGACCAAGACCAGTTTTTGTGTTGGCGACACTCGCTGATACCAGGCCCAATCCTTGGCGCAACGGCTCATCACCCCCTCCTACCCAGCGCATCGTGACTGACATAGGCATTCTTTCTCATCTCCCTGATGAACATGTTACATCTCCCTGATGTCTTTCAGACATATTACAATGTCCACACACCATTTATCAAGACAAAAATGGCTGTGAGACATAATTGGGTATATGCTTATCGGATGGATATTTTTCCCGCCAGACTCAAAGCCGCCCGTAAGGCCAAGCGATACACTCAGCGCCAACTCGCTGTCCTGGTCGGTATGGACCAGGGGCACATCTCGCGCCTCGAAAACGGCGGCAAGGGGGTCTCCACGGAGCACCTGCGAATGCTGGCAAAAGAACTTGGCGTTTCCATCTCACACCTGCTGGGTGAGGATCTCCAAGAGGAGTCTGGCAACTATACGGCTGCCGGGCAGCCCACGGCCATATTATCCAACTACAATGCGCCACAAGGATTACGTGACCTGGCAAGTAATATCGAACTTATCGGTGCTTTGAAGATCACTGATGCTGAATGGACGGCACTCAAGAGCGTCCAACTGCCAAGTGACGTTAGCATGGATGGGTATGTGCAACTATTGTTTACTATCCGTGCAATCAGCTGATAATCCGACCAGTCAACGCAGCTCCATCGATAAGAGACAAAAGCCCTTACCCAGATGCTCTGGCGATGCAAAAATCTTTATGCCCGAGATATTCCCCATATCCATGATACGCCCTTTCGGCGCATGCTCTATCTCATGCAATGGAAGAGAGAAGTGGTTGTAGCCTGGATGAACCAGTAAACGGCGATTGTATCGATCCTGGTATTTCTTATTGTGCTTTTGGTCATTGATGCGCAGGGTTAGAGGCAGGTCCTCTAGCTGGTCGGAATAGATGCCCACTTCCAGACTTTCGTAGTCTCGCCAATTCGGCTCCGGCTCTTGAATGCGTATGCCGGGCCATCGACTGTCTAATAATGAAACATAGATACAGGCGTTTATGCCTAATTCGGGGGGTATAGACGCATTATCAGGCAGTGTAAGGCGGCGAATTTCGCCACCTGGTTTAGCCGTGAGCAATCGACTGGTGAAAATATTCTCCGGGTTCATCAGTCGCGGGAATTCATCAGCCCGTACCTGGTAGACCTTCAGCCAATAGAGGGGTTTGTAAAATGCCACCAACGTGAGCAGGATAACCACGACCAGGGTCAGTCCTGAAGAGAGCGCGCGTCTGATGAAGCCGGCGTACACTATGCCACCTACGGCAACACCCAGAAGATCCATCAAAACATCATACAGACTGGGGTCACGACCGATAACAGACTGCACCGCCTCTATCAGGATGCCAAACAGTAAAATGAGTGACATGAGCAACCATATCGGCTGGATCTCTGATTTTCGATAGGGCCACAAAGCGGCTAGCGTCAACAAGGCAAAGATCAGAAAATGCCCGGTGTCCTGTAGTGAGTAGATCAGAAGCTTGTTACCTGGCAGGCTCGTTCCCAACAGAATTGCAGTCGCAATTGCCAGGGCAAGGATAAATAATCCGGACTTTTTCAAAGAGAAGAGAGACATGCGTCATAACTCCATACGGTTCAGATCAAAGTTAATCACGCATTATATCGGGATACCACCAAGTTATTGAAAACCTGCGCAGTTCAGATACTCGGAAGTATAGGTATCAGCCTCAGGCACTCATGCCCACCAACTGATCAGTGGGTAAGAAAACCCGCGCTATAGAGCGCCAAATCGGTATGCCTCAGCCATTTCGCAAGCGGTTGCTGCTTCTGTTCAGGCACGCCATCCTTGACCCAACGTCGCAGGGCCTCTCTGGCGGTACTTTGGACAAGGTAGATCATCTCTCGGACCAAGGCATCCAGCTCCAAGAGCGCCCGCTCTTCATCACCGATAATAGTCATCAGCTTGGCAGGGGCGCACAGATCGAAACCACAACGTTTCGCCATATCTGTCAGGCTTCTCAGCTGTTGCACGATGAATATAGCCATTTCGTCAGCACCACTCACATCGATTGCATCCGCACCCTGTAAGATATCATTCAGCAGCTTCATGCGTGCCTGGAGAATAGTTTTGTTTACACTACCCATCAAAGGTGCTTTTATGATTGCACCATCGATACGTTTCGCCGCCTCGATCAAGGGCAGCATAATATCCTGGCCGAACCGCTCGGCGTTGAACTTCAACACCTCAGAGGTGGAGAAGAGGCCACCGCCGGGGTTTTTACGCTCCAAGCGGATCGCCGTCAACAGCTCGGCCGCCCCGAGCACTCTGGCGGCGGGAATGACATCATCGCCTGACAAACCATTGGGATAGCCGCTGCCATCGACTCTTTCATGATGTTGATGCACCGCCTTGCTGATACGAGGATGGTAGCGTGGAAATAACTTCAGAAATCGATAAGCAATCTCGGGATGAGAGTAGATTTGGCGATGCTGCGCCATGGATAACGGCTGCCGACTGGTAAAGATCGAGGGCTCTAAATGCATCTCACCAAGGTCCAGAAAAAGCGCGGCTGTCGCCAGTTCCTGCCTGTCATCTGCCGGCCATCTCAAACGGGAAGCAACATACAACGCAATCAGCGCAACCCGAATCATATGATGATAACGCTCAACACAGCATTCCCGGCAAACCGTCAATCTGAATGCCATTTGTGGTTCGAGAGGGACTGTTCCCAGTGGTGTCAGCAGGTCTCTCTGGATAAAGCGTCTATCTATTGCCTGTCCGAGTTCAGGCTCATCTTGCAGTAATCGTTTACCATCGTGCATCAGCTTATCAGCCGTTACCCTATCCTCTACGGTCAGGGAGTAGTCCAATGGTCGCAGTAGCTTATGACCCGCGAGTCGATCATATTTCGATTGATCTACCGATTCACCCCGCTTCACCAAGGTAACCCCCTGGTCACTATGTATATCTTGAATGGCCACTACCTGTCGCATATCACCAAGCTCTGTGACCAGCTTGGTGTAGGGGTCGGGATGTATCACTGAATCCATTTGCCTGGGATGAGATGTTCCTTATTAGGTAGCGACAGGGAGTACGCTTACTTTACTACATGAAACCACCCCAGGCAGAGCGACTGCTATCAATCCCCCCGACCAATGGCATAGTAGCTGAAACCAATCTCTTTCAGATACTTGGGATCATAGATATTGCGACCATCGAATATGGCTGGTTCACTGAGTGTTTGTTTGATCTGTTCAAAATCGGGACTGCGAAAGACCTGCCACTCAGTCACCACCACCAGACCGTCAGCCCCCTGAAGTGTGCTCTCCTGATCGTCGCAGTAGACCAGATCCTCTCGTTCACCGTAGATACGGCGGCACTCATTCATCGCCTCCGGATCGAATACCTGCACCTTCGCCCCGGCATCCCACAACGCCTCCATCAGTACTCGGCTCGACGCCTCCCGCATATCGTCGGTGTTCGGTTTGAACGAGAGCCCCCAGAGGGCGAAGGTCTTACCCTTGAGGTCACCCGAGAAATGGCGACTGATCTTGTTGAACAGCACCCGCTTCTGGCGATAATTGACCGCCTCCACTGCGGACAACAATTGTGCATCATAATCCACTTCCCTCGCCGTGCGCTCCAATGCATTGACATCTTTTGGGAAACAGGAACCGCCATAACCACAACCCGGATAGATGAAGTGATAACCGATTCGGGAATCCGCACCGATACCATGGCGTACCTGTTCAATATCCGCCCCTAGTCGCTCCGCCAGATTGGAGAGTTCATTCATAAAGCTGATCTTTGTAGCAAGAATCGCATTAGCGGCATACTTCGTCAGCTCAGCTGAGCGGATATCCATGGCGATGAGACGATCGTGATTCCTGTTAAAGGGCGTATAGAGGGCACGCAGCAGCTCTGTTGTCCGTGGATTGTCGGTGCCGATGATAATCCGGTCCGGCTTCATGAAATCGTCAAGGGCAGCACCTTCCTTGAGAAATTCCGGATTGGAGACCACATCAAACTCCACATTTTTTTCATGCGCTCGCAGTGTCTCATTGACTCGCTCTCTCACCTTGTCAGCGGTACCAACCGGCACTGTGGATTTATCCACAATGATCCGGTAGTCATCCATGTGTTGCGCAATCGATGTGGCCACCGCCAGAACATACTGGAGATCCGCAGAACCATCCTCGTCAGGCGGGGTGCCGACAGCGATAAACTGGAACAGCCCGTGGGCTACTGCCTCGGCGGCATCAGTAGTGAATTGCAATCTTCCTGCCTTGGCATTGCGCTCCACCATGGCATCAAGGCCCGGTTCATAGATGGGAACCTCTCCCTGTTTTAGCTTCGCTATCTTCCGCTCGTCCACATCCATACAGACGACATCGTTTCCAACCTCTGCCAAACAAGCGCCGGTAACCAAACCGACATAGCCTGAACCAAAAACTGTGACTTTCATTGTTAACCCTTGGGGTGACCCCACTCAAAAATATCGCACAATCATACTTATTATTAACCCGACAACCAAATAGATTAGGTTCAGCCGCTATCTGCCTGCCTGCAGCAAGACATCAAAACGCCGCTGTAGCACTCCTACAACAAGTTTTGAAACGCGGTCTGCTGGCAGGCATGCTTCGGCCTGTCCTTTTACATTCAAACTGTTAGGGCATTTGATCCAACGCATTTTGAATCATCTGATTCAGATTATCAGGAGATTGATCAATGACTTCAATCACAGGAAGCAGCTGGATCTGAGCCTGCCCGCGCATAAAAACCGGGAGCATAACACCACCTTGCCCCGTCACACCGCTGATACGCAAGGGAATCAGCGGCAGTCCAGTCAAAGACGCCAAACGCGCGGCCCCGGCCTTTATCTTACGCGGCGGGTCACTATCAAGATGGATCTTGCCATGGGGAAAGAGGGCTACGACCTCGCCTTCACGCAACGCCTTGATCGCCTGACGCATCGCCTTCTCAGGTGAGTTCTCGCGATCCACCGGGATACAACCCACCGCACGGAATAACCACTGTAAACCGAATCGCTCGTATTGCTCCCGGGCAATCAGAAATCGCAGCGGCCGGTTACTGGATGCCAACATCAACATGGGGTCGAGTCCGGAAATATGGTTCGATACGACTATCGCACCACCTGTTTCAGGCAACGGCAATTCAACTTCGGGCAACCGATGATAGACACGGCAAAACAAGCGATTAAATCCATCAAGCCAATTCAGCCAAGCGACGCCCCATTCAGCACGCCGCTCCTCAAGGCAACGCCTGCTCAATCGAGCCATGACCATGACCAAGGCAACCAGCAGTAATATGAGTGTAACCTTATTCACTGTCGAGCTGGTTTTTTATTTTCCTTTTTTGCCGCCTTTCTGATAGACCTTGCGTTGAAACAGGTCTGTGCGACGACTCACCAGGCGGTCAATAAAGAGAATGCCATCCAGATGATCCACCTCATGTTGTAGCGCCCTGGCTTCGAATCCTTCCATTTCGTACTCATGATATTGACCCTGGGGATCTTGCGAACGCACTTTGATACGCTCCGCGCGAATCACATTCCCGGTATAATCGGGTACCGAAAGACAGCCTTCTCGACCAAGCTCGAAGCCATCCCATTCGATGATTTCCGGGTTGACCAGGGCCAGATGACCATGGTTCGGCACCGGCTTTCTGGTCGTGGAACAATCCAAAATGACAATGCGTTGAGACCTTCCCACCTGGGGAGCCGCGATACCGACAGCGGCCGGACCCGCCTGTCGTGTCTCTTCCAGATCAGCAATGAATCGATGCAACTCATCATCGAAACGGATTACCTCATCTGCCACCTGTTTGAGTCTTGAATCCGGCAGCTTCAATATTTCCAATAGCGCCATGACTTCAACCGATCAGAGTCTCAACAGATGAGATATGAACATCGATATCCTCCAACGCAAGGGGTTGCAATGCCTTTTCGAGGATTTCGATTTCTGCTTCAGCATATCCTTGTATAGTCATGATATAGACCGGCTTTTCTGAATCGCCGACCACATCCGATGCCAGTTCAAGGATATTGAAGCCGCACTCAGCGAGAGCCCCGGTCACTTTCGCCACGATACCGGCACGATCTGCACCATTCACCCTGACCTGGAAATTGGGTACTCGATGCCGATGCAGACCACCACGTATCGGATCGATGTGAAATTTGAGTTGCAGCTGTTCTGCCACAGGGGCAATCAGGCTTGTCAAAGCCTGTTCACTATGTCCCCCATCCACCATCATCATGATGGAGAAGTTACCCCCCAATCGAATCATCGAAGTCTCCCCCAGAGTGCATCCACCGCGATAGAGTGCGTCGCTAACCTGGGCAACAATTCCCGGTTGGTCTTCACCCACCAGGGTCAACATCAGCCAATTCATTTTTGCTCCTCAAAGTTCATCTCGAGACAGGATTGCATGCAGAATAAATTAAGCGCCGCTTATTGGTCCAGCAACCACATTAGGTTAGTCAGGTTAACCGGTTAATTGTGAGTAACTATTCACACCAAATCATCGCAGCCATACGCCCCGTCTTGCCATCTCGACGATAGGAGAAGAAGAGGCTCTCCTGGCTATAGGTGCAACAATCACCACCGCTGACGAACATCACACCCGCATCGTTAAGACGCATGCGTGCCAAGGCATAGATATCGGCCAGCCAGTGCCCCGGGCGGGTAAAGGTGAACAGCTGGGCGGCTTCCTGCCGATAGCTGAGGAAACACTCACGCACCTCATCACCAACTTCAAATGCGCCCGGCCCTATGGCCGGTCCGAGCCACACCAGCAGCTCCTGAGCGGGACTCCGGAAACGCTGTAAGGCGTTCTCGATCACACCCGCAGCCAATCCTCGCCAACCCGCATGCACGGCGCACACCTGTTTGCCCTGTCGATCGGTGATCAAGAGCGGCAGGCAATCAGCCGTGAGTACGGCACATACAACACCGGGTTGATCGCTATAGACGGCATCGGCCTGACACCCGGGAGAGGCACCCTGCGCAGAAACCACAGAACATCCATGCACCTGACTGAGCCAAAAAGGTTCA
>JASFJX010000149.1:0-7332 GCA_050119385.1 Candidatus Thiodiazotropha sp.
CTAAATACGATGACATGGCAATCGCTCGCGTGCTGGCCAGTCTGGGCAGAACAACGGGAAAAGGCCATAAGTGGACTCGTCGCAGTGTGGCGTATATACGCCGTCACTATGGCCTGGATGCCTATGATCCCCAAGCCTTAGCTGGGACTACAACATTGGTGCAAGCCGCCAAACAGTGCGGTATCAGCGATGGTTCAATCAAACGCCTAATCGAAGCCAAGATCTTACCAGCGATACAGGTTGCACCCTATGCTCCGATTGAAATAAGACAGGAAGATCTCAATAGTGAGATCGTTCAGCAACACATACAGGACTTAAAACGTACGGGAAAGTTATCCATAGAGGGGACTATTATGGATAATCAAAAATCTCTGTTTTAGTAAAATCAATAGGTTACACACAGGGGGCATTATGGACGATTCGTCATTACAGCATAGGCGCAGGTATCGATAGCAAACACTTCAGTAAGCTGTTTGAGTAGGTCGACTACCCAATCTCTGCGATGTTCATAACTGCGACCTGATAGCTTATCTTCGCCACATAGAAAAGCACGACGAACGCAGCGTGATACACAGTGGTAATAGGGAGTCTCTTGCAGGCAGATCTGCTTCTTACGGGATATGGTCATTGCCGTCTCCTTGGCTTAGTTACAGTCCGTGTGGATTTTAACGATAACCCATTATGCGGCTTAGTTCAAATCATGGGTGTCCATATTCGTTTCATGCGGCTTAGTTCAAATCATGGGTGTCCATATTCGTTCCATATTCGTTTCTTCGTTTCATATTCGTTATATTCGGTTCAGCGTTAGTCGGTTAAGTCGTGGTTAAATCGCGTGTCTACGGTGCTAGGCTAATATATTGTGTTGCAAATTATTATGCTCCTAATTCTTCCTGTCGGGACAGCTGTGGCTATGTTGGCGATTAGGGAACACTTCAGCCTGTGGCATTACGTCTCGTTTTGCTTTCTAATTGTTGGTATAGGCTTTATCAGTTGGATTTTAGTAGACAATATCAGTTGGGCTAAGGGCTTATCAGGAGGAGGCTTCAGAAGTTGGGCGCTGCCATTAGCAGCTGCAACAATCGCTGTTCTGTGCTCTTGGCGCAGCAGAAGAAAATGTATTCAATTCCTACAAATGCTTGCTGCTGTTATTTTTGCAAATATATGGTTTGCATATGCTGGCTGGGTTGCCTGAAAATATATAACGAAGCAGGATGATTTGTTGATTTACAACTATTATGCATCCGCATGTAATGTCTGCTTTTGAGGATAAGTTAGGTATGGCCGTGAAATGAATGGCGCGCCCGACAGGATTTGAACCTGTGACCCCCGCCTTCGGAGGGCGGTACTCTATCCAGCTGAGCTACGGGCGCTAATCAGGATGCGTAGTGTAACGATAGGCGGCGGCGACGTCCAACTTCATGACGCTTCTACGCCTAATTCATAAAGAACAAAGCGGCAAAACGGGGGCTGTAGCAAAGCCGGTTCGAACTTTTTGCCACCTGTGGGTATAATTGACGGGTTTTGCGAACAGTCCAGGCCACTGGCCTCAAGAGTAACAACGGAGGAACAAGCCCGTGAAGATTAAAGCCCTATCCCTGTCTGCCCTCATCGCCCTGACGGGGCTATCCAGTCAATTGATAGCCGAGGAGCGGGCAGATGTGCTCGAAAGAATCGCCCCCATCGGGAAGGTGAGTGTGGAGGGTGAGGCTGCGCCAGCGGCCGAGACCGCTGCCGCTGACGCACCAACTGCCGAGGCCCCCGCGGCCGAGGAACCGGTTGCCGAGGCCGCCGCACCCGCAGCAGCGGCTGCACCTGCCGCGGCCGGTGATCCGCTTGCCCTGGCTACCCAGTCAGGGTGCATGGCCTGTCACCAGATTGAAACCAAGGTGGTCGGTCCGGCTTACAAAGAGGTTGCCGCCAAGTACAAAGGTGATGCCGCAGCCCTGGATATGCTGGTGGCGAAGGTGAAAAACGGCGGTGTGGGAACCTGGGGGCAGATACCGATGCCGCCCAACGCCCATGTCTCCGAGGATAACATTCGCACCATCGTTACCTGGGTACTGACCCACTAAGTCACGTAGTGTCGCACTATCTCTTAATCCGGATATGACGTTCGGGTTAAGAGAGCATCGATTTCAGATTCGCCAGGTGAGCCGATCCGCGTTGCTGTTTCTCTTCCTGGCTGAGTTGGCTGTTGCGGCCCTCCCAATTCAGGTCCTCTTCGGGTAGCTCCTGCAGGAAGCGGCTTGGGTCGCATGGGACCATTTCCCCATAGCGTTTGCGTTTGGCGGCATAGGTAAGGGTCAGGCTCTGCCGGGCGCGGGTGATGCCCACGTAGGCGAGGCGCCGCTCCTCCTCGATGTTATCCTCCTCGATGCTGCTGCGATGGGGCAGCAACTCCTCCTCCATGCCGACCAGGAAGACATGGGGAAACTCCAACCCCTTGGCGGCATGCAGGGTCATTAGGTGAACCTGGTCCTGCTGTTCTTCCTCGTTCTGGCGCTCGAGCATGTCCATCAGGGTCAGGTGGTTGACCATCTCCACCAGGCTCTTCTCCTGCAGCTCACCGTTGTGGAGGGCCTTGATCCAATCCACCAGATCGTTGATATTCTCTATGCGCCGATCCGCCACACTGTCGCTGCTGGCATTGGCTTTGATCCAATCTTCATAGTCTATCTCCCGGACCAGGCCACGCACTGCCTCCACCGGATTGTTCTCGGCCGCCTTCGCCCATGTCTCGATCAGCCGGGTAAACTGCTGCAGACGGTCGTAAGCGCGCGGGTTCAACACACTCTGCAGACCTAGTTCACCACAGGCCGAAAGCAGGCCGGTGTCGCGCTGATGGGCATAGGCACCGAGCTTTTCAAGGGTATTGGGGCCTATCTCCCGACGTGGGGTGTTGATGATTCGCAGGAAGGCGCTGTCGTCATCGGGATTGGCCAGCAGCCGCAGATAGGCCATCACATCCTTCACTTCCGTACGGGCGAAAAACGAGGTGCCGCCGCTGAGAAAATAGGGAATATTGTGGCTGCGCAGCGCCTTTTCGAACAGCCTGGCCTGATGGTTACCGCGATAGAGGATGGCACAATCGCTATTGCTGGCCTTTGCGGTGAACTTCAGGTGTATGATCTCCGAGACCACCTTCTCCGCCTCCTGCTCCTCGTTGCGACATTCGAGTACACGCAGTTCCGGGCCGGGACCAAGGTCGCTCCACAGTCGTTTCTCGAAGACGTGGGGATTGTTGCTGATCAGATGGTTGGCCGAGCGCAGGATACGGCCGCTGGAGCGATAGTTCTGTTCCAGCTTGATCAATTTCAAGCGCGGAAAGTCGGACTGTAGTTTCGCCAGGTTTTCGGGACGTGCACCCCGCCAGGCGTAGATCGACTGGTCATCGTCGCCGACAACGGTGAACGCGGCACGTACACCTACCAGTAGCTTCACCAGTTCATATTGGGCCTGGTTGGTGTCCTGATACTCATCGACCAGCAGGTAGTGGATACGGTTCTGCCAGGTCTCGAGGGCATCAGGGTGTTGGCGAAACAGGGTGACGGGCAGCAGGATCAAATCGTCGAAGTCGACAGCGTTGAAGGCCTTCAGGTTGCGTTGGTAAGCGGCATAGAGATGCGCCTTTTTAGCCTGCAGGTCGTCCTCCGCGCCGCTCAGTGCCTGTTCAGGGGTAATCAGGTCATTTTTCCAGCTCGAGATAGTCCACTGGATCGAATTGAGTTCAGACTCATCCCCCAGGTCATCTTTTCTCAGAAGCTCTTTCAGCAGTGTGTCGCTATCCTGTTGATCGAAGATTGAAAAGCCGGCCTTATAGCCCAGTCGCTTTACCTCCCGGCGCATGATGTTGAGGCCCAGGGTGTGGAAGGTTGAGATGGCTGGGCCCGCAGCACCAGTGTCGCGGCCGATCATACTGACGATTCGCTGCTTCATCTCCCGCGCCGCCTTGTTGGTGAAGGTGACCGCGGTGATCGATCTCGGATCCATACCGCAACGCTTGATCAGATGGGCAATCTTGCTGGTTATCACGCGTGTCTTGCCGCTGCCGGCGCCGGCGAGCACCAGTAGAGGGCCGTCGATATAGTTGACCGCTGCTTGTTGACGAGGATTGAGATCGGACATGGGTAGCCGTATTGGGTTGAACCGGGTTTGGGGCATTCGAGTCGAAAGCGGAAGGTTACGCAGTGACGGGATCCATTTCAACAACCTTGCTTGCTTGCTATTATGCGCGTTTTATGCTGTGACAAAAACGAGATCGAGTAACTATCTGATGGCGATTACAAAAGACCGACGCCGTACCCCCAGGGGAGGCAACGAACGTCAGTTAACCCGTGAATCCTGGCGTGTATTCCAGATTATGGCGGAATTTGTCGAAGGCTTTGAGCAATTGGCGCAGATCAGCCCTTCGGTCAGTTTCTTCGGCTCCGCTCGCACCCCAAGGGATCATCATCACTACGCCCTGGCGGAGGAGATTGCACGGCTATTGTCGGACAGCGGTTTTTCCGTGGTCAGCGGCGGTGGTCCCGGGATCATGGAAGCGGCGAACAAAGGGGCATTCGAGGGGAAATCCACCAGTATCGGCCTGAATATCCAGCTCCCCATGGAACAGGTGGGTAACCCCTATCAGGATATAGCCCTTAACTTCCGTCACTTTTTTGCCCGCAAGGTGATGTTCGTGAAACATGCATCGGCCTATGTGGTGCTCCCGGGCGGCTTCGGTACGCTGGATGAGATGGCAGAAATTTTGACCCTGGTCCAGACCGGCAAAACCCGTAAAATACCGATAATTCTGGTTGACGGGGCGTTTTGGCAGGGATTGCTGGATTGGTTTCGCAATACCCTGTGTACGGCGGGTACCATCAGCCCGGAGGATCTCGATCTGGTGCAGGTCTGTAATCAACCGAAAGAGGTGGTGGACGCGATCTTTGCCCATTATGAGACCCGTCGTTTCGAGCCTTCGCCTGCGGAACAAGAGATTCTGCTTGAACTCTAACCCGAATGTTTCATCCAACAACGCGATGATTGCGCCGAGATTGTCGCTCAGATGTGGAGTTGCGATTGAGCAAATAGGGCAGTTGGGCGATGAGACCAGGTGACACAATCAGGGTAGCCTTCTGGTAAACTCATAAGGACTTTATTAAATAACATAAGCTGGATTCGTCCGGCCTCTAGTCGATGTGCCTCCCAGGAGGGAGAAGATGTCTAATTACAACTATACAATCCTTCCACTATTTCTCTCTCTTGCCTTGAATGCAGCAGGAATATCCGCAGCGGAGGAGCAAGATGTACCAGAGCCACCGGATCTGCCTCTACCTGAAGTGATCGTGGATGGCGAAGTGATAGAACCCGAAGTGACGATCATCAAGCAGGAGGAGGGGACGATCTACGAGTACCGGATCAATGGTCAGCTCTATATGGTAAAGATCCAGCCTTTTGCCGGTCCGCCCTATTACATGGTGGACCGTGACGGGGACGGTGAATTCGATTCCCGCTCAGACGATCCCACTAATATTTCAGTACCGCAATGGATTTTGATGCGTTGGTAGACGTTCGAATCTCTCCATGAATGGTGTTTTCTCAGTACTCGAACGAATAGCTTCGCTGTTCGAGTTCATCAATGAATGGCTGGGACGGGCCGTCTCATGGCTGAGTCTGCTCATGGTATTGGTCACCTTCACCGTAGTCGTATTGCGCTATGCGTTCGACCTGGGGTGGATCTGGTTGCAGGAGTCGGTCACCTTCATGCACGGGGCGCTGTTTTTAGTCGGTGCCGCCTATACCCTGAGGCATGACGGGCATGTTCGGGTCGATATCTTCTTTCAACGGTTCTCCCCACGTAAGCAGGCCTGGGTCGATATGCTCGGCAGTCTGTTGCTTTTGATGCCGGTGTGCTTGTTTATCTTTGTGATCAGTTGGGATTATGTGGCGCAGTCCTGGTCGTTACATGAGGGTTCCAGGGAGGCCGGGGGGCTGGAGGGGGTCTATCTGTTCAAGAGCCTGATCCTTTTGATGGCAGGGCTGCTGTTGATGCAAGGGATCAGTACGGTGATACGTTGTTTATCGCGCCTGGTTAAACAGGATGATGCAATTGAGGCGGGTAGCGATGGCTGATTATCTACCGTTAATACTCTTCCTGGCCGTCTGTCTGGTGTTGCTACTGGGTTATCCGGTCGCCTTTTCACTCGCTGGCACGGCACTGGCATTCGCTTGGTTTGGCAGTCTCTACGGCTATTTCGATGATGCCTTCCTGCAAGCCTTGCCCAACCGCTTGTATGGCATTATGACCAACGAGACATTGATCGCGGTGCCGTTATTCGTTTTCATGGGGGTCATGCTCGAACGTTCCCGGGTGGCGGAAAATTTACTCGATACCATGGCTGCTCTGTTCGGTCCCCTAAGAGGCGGACTCGGTATATCGGTGACCCTGGTCGGTATGCTGTTGGCGGCCAGCACCGGCATCGTCGGTGCCACGGTAGTCACAATGGGGTTGCTTTCGCTGCCCACCATGCTGAAACGTAACTACCATCCGGCGATCTCAAGCGGTGTTATCTGCGCTGCCGGCACCCTTGGCCAGATAATTCCACCCTCCATTATTCTGGTGTTGCTGGGTGATGTGCTCTCCGCCGCCTATCAGCAGGCACAGCTGAATATGGGGATCTTCTCGCCGGACACGGTCTCCGTTGGCGACCTCTTCGTAGGCGCTATGATCCCCGGTCTGCTGCTGGTGATGCTCTATCTTATCTATTTGATCATTGTCGCCTTTGCCAAACCCGACACGGTGCCCGCCATTCCCAGTGCTGAGCGGAAACAGGATAAGCAACTACTGATGCGAGTGGTCAAGGTATTGATGCCACCGCTGTTATTGATTGTTGCGGTGCTCGGTTCCATACTGGGCGGTCTGGCTACACCCACCGAGGCGGCCTCTGTCGGTGCCATAGGGGCGATATTGCTGGCAATCAGTCAGCGTCAGTTCACCCTGAAGACCTTGAAGGAGGTAATGAGCGGTACTACCCAGGTGACCAGTATGGTGTTTCTGATCTTTATCGGAGCCTCCCTCTTTTCCCTGGTGTTTCGTGGATTCGGCGGTGATGAACTGGTGACTGAGTTGTTGACCGACCTGCCAGGTGGGGTGGTCGGTGCCATGGTGGTGGTGATGTTGGTGATGTTCCTGCTTGGATTCATCCTTGACTTCATCGAAATCACCTTCGTTGTGGTGCCGATCGTCGGTCCCATACTACTCTCCATGGGGCTCGATCCTGTCTGGCTGGGCGTGATGATTGCTTTGAATCTGCAGACCTCCTTCTTGACACCTCCATTCGGATTTGCGCT
>JASFJX010000150.1:0-7326 GCA_050119385.1 Candidatus Thiodiazotropha sp.
TCACGAATATTTCACCCGGTCGCTTGAAAAAGAAATTAACCAGCAGTATTTGCACAATCGTCAATAGCTTAGGCTATTAACTCAATCACAAATCCGCATCTGAACCGCAATCCCGGTATGATCATCGCGTTCCCGGATGAAACATTCGGGTTAATCGGTTGATGGGTCGGTGATCGGTTGCACCTCGATGATGTGGAAGGCTCCCCCCTTAATCTCCCAACGGATATTGAAATCGTAAAGACGCATACCGAAACGGCTCCTTTTGGTTTCATCCAGGTAGGCAGGACGCGGATCATTTTGCAGAATACGCAGTATCAGCCGGCGTAGTTGCCTGGCCTTTTCAGCTGGCAGCTGGTTGAGAACATTTTCTGCCACGTCTGAGTAGCTTAACTCGATTGCTTCTCCTGGGGCTTCCGTGGCGTAGCCGCTTTTAGCGTCCGGAATGGCATCCACATAGGGTAGATAGGGCTTGATATCGAGAACCGGTGTGCCGTCAAGCAGGTCGATACCGCCCAGATGCAGATTGACGCTATTGTATGACAGGTCGAGTTTGAGCAGATCGACCACCGAGAGACCGATAGGATTTGGGCGCACGGGGCTGCGTGATGCGAATACCCCTACCCGTTGATTACCACCCAACCGGGGAGGGCGTACGGTAGGTTTCCAGTCACCACTCGCAGATGCATGAAATACGAAAATGATCCAGAGATGGGAGTAGTCTGCCAGTTCACGAAAGGCCTCTGCCCGGTTGTAGGGAGGCAAGATCTCCAGTCGGGCCTCAGCTTCGGTTATCAGGCGCGACTGCCTGGGGATGCCGAATTTCTCTTTGAAGCAGGAGTGGATGATGCCGATTGGCTGGAATTCGAACTGCATTACTGTTTTTTAAAATAAATAACCTTTTTCAAGGGATTGAGATTGATTTCATCAAATACAGTGCCAGGATGGGCATCCAACACCAACATCACAGTGTCTGCAACATCTTTCACCCGCAGCGCATTTTCCGCTGATTCACCCGGCTTGAAATTGAGATTGTCATAAAATCCCGTGTCCACCATGCCGGGATTAATGAGAGAGACTCTGATACCGCTACTACTGCATTCAATACGTAGCGATTGAGCAAAACCCCTCAGGGCAAATTTACAGGCCGAGTAGATAGCTCCCTTTCGCCCGCCTGTCAGTGCCGCTTCCGAACCAATAACAACCATATCGCCACGGGACGATTTCTTGAGAAGAGGTACTAGTGCACGGGCGACATAGAGATGCTGCAACAAGTTGATTGCTACCAGTTCGTTGATCTGCTGATAAGAGAACTCCTCAATATTGCCGAATCGTCCTGATCCTGCATTTAGAATCACCCCATTAATATCCGGGTTATCGCTGGTAATTAGCTCCAACTGCCGAGGTAGGGTTTCAAGGGAACAGAGGTCTACGATACGTTTTTCGAGTCCCTCTTCATCGGGCCAGCGAGTAAAGTCACGGCCCACGGCGACTACTCGATGTCCCCGCTTCAGCAAGCGTCGGGTAATCGCGGCGCCGATTCCGCCGCTGGCACCGGTTACCAGTAGTTTGCGTGGTGACGACTGAACCCCGTTTTCCATTGCTTTTCCAACATGTCGCTGTTTATTAAATTTCAGACTCTTTGATCAAAGACCGAATCAATCCGAGCTGTTGTTCTACCAGTGTGTGAATGAATTTACCACTGATGCCGCGAGCGTCATTGGCTGGATTATCCGAAACGATTTTTAAAATCCTGGCGGACTCTAGTGTATCGTTTTCTATAACGGCTTGGATGAATCCGGATGATTCCATATCGTAGGCCATGTCATCCGCATATTCAGACTGGGGTTCAGGTACGCATGTCAATGTCCCGATCGGTTCGCTCATCACAGGGTGGGTGGCCAATGACCATTTCCGACCACTTGGCAGGTCGATAATGCGGTCTATCAAGAGTGGTGTGCCGACTTCAAGGGAACCGTGGCCGCAGATGCCGATATTGATCCATTGCACGGTGGAAGAAGTGTTGATTGAGCGCAAGTAGCGTACTCCTTGGGCTGATGCATTCGCTCCCGCTCCGGTGATGATTAATTCGATTCCGTTACCGGAGTAAACCGGCATCCTCATATTTCTCTGGTCCCGTTGTAAATACAATTGTCTTATTAATGGCTTAGCCTCTGCGGGCAGCGCAATGACAAGGTTGATAGCGTGACGGTTTGGTTGTCGCATTCGTCTTATTCCGAGGCATATTGCTGCTGTATTGCTCGATAATAAACCGCGCGTTCTTGTTGATTGCGCTTCTCTGCTCCCTGGGCAAGAATTGCGCACTTTTGGACCAATGTATTGATGGTTGCTAGCCGGTCTTTTTCATCAAGTTTATGATTATCAAGTAATTTTATTAAGGCGTGGACACGGAATCTGTCCATCCCCCAATGGCGCCGGGATAACTGGTCGGAGTGACCGCCATACTTCTCTATCAAGGGTTCGTCGATAAACAGCACCTCCTCCGTGGTACAAACCCTTAACCAGAGGTCGTAATCCTCGCAGGCCGGTAACTCGGTATCGAACAGACCGAAATCATCAAACAATGTGCGGTGCAATATGACCGATGAGGGAGAGATGACACACAGCGGCAGGCAGCGCTGAAAGATCTTGCCACCACTTTTTTCATGTTTGCGCATCTGGTTGACCCTGACACCGTTACGTATCCACAATTCGTTGCAGTGGCAGATACGATATTGGGGGGACTTGCTCAGCGCCGTTAGCTGTAAACTAAGTTTATTCGGCAACCAACGGTCATCTGAGTCGAGTAGGGCTATCCACTCGCCACGGGCCTTTTCTATGCCAAGATTTCGTGCACTGCTAACACCTTGATTCAATTGATAGAGGTAGTCGCACTGGCCGTACCGGTCTGTCATCAATTGCGCTGTATTGTCCTGAGAACCATCATCGACGACAATGATTTCAAGTGGCGGAGAGGTCTGAGACAATACCGAGTCAATCGCCCGCGACAAGGTAGATGCGCGATTGTAGGTTGGAATGATGACTGAAACCGACATAATTCAGGATTTAAACTCGGGTTGGTTGAAAAGGTTAATGGGGGCGAATCCAGCGTCCAATCTTCTTAAAATGATTGTTACCAGTGCTGAAGAGTGTTATAACATATTGGTACTGTTCGAAATATCGTGAAGTCGCCTGAATGGGAATGATAATTCTGAATTTCAAGTAGTTACTTGTGGAATTGTTTGATCTATTTGGCAATATGCGGGAAAAAAACCACGTATGCTTTATAATTAACAGGGATACATTGCACTGGTAGAAGGATTCTAACAATGCGTGCTTGGCAAGGGATACTGCATTTTCTAGCAACCTACCTGAGAGGAGTGTTTCTCCTCGGAGCCTATGCTGAAGTGAAATCGAGAAGATTTGATACCGACGCCGTGCTTGGAAAGATCATAGAGCATGATAAAGAGGGGTTCATCTCCTTTTATGAGCGATACCGAGGGCGTGTCTATCGTTTTATCGTCAGGCAGTATGGTACTGGTGAATATGGCAAGGCAGCTTACTACTCCACATGGCGCCACTTGGTGGTTTCGGGCTTCACTTCCAAGACACCTAAAGATCTTAAGCTTTCATTCTATCAATATCTCGGAAAGTCGGTGCGTGATCCGGGACTTACCAAAAAAGTTATTAAACCAAGCAACTATCTTCCACGCGATATTGAGCAGGATGACAATTGGAGCTTGGTTTTATTGGAGCACTTTAAAAAGCTGTCCGCTGAAAAAAGACGCTTTTTTCTTTTCAAATATGAGATAGGTATCAACGAAGCAGCCATAGCAAAGACCCTGGGTCTTGAAAAGGGTAGCGTCGACAAAGGTTTGATGCAGGCAGAGTCTGAGCTGCACAAGGCTATGGATGAGTCTGGTTATACAAAAAAGTACTCACTTGCAAAACTCTATCGTGAGAGTAGGGTGGTAAAGCCGCCTGCTTCCTGGGATCAGGAGATTATTGATTCATTCAATATGTGGCTCAAACAGACGACACAACCGGAGGAACAACTTCTGGAGGTGCACGTTAAACCGGAGAGTTCCGAGGGTTTCGTGGAGAAATTGGGCAATATCAAGGACCAGTTTAAATCCAAATTCTCGGGGTTTGGTAAACGACCCGGCTCTAAAAGCGCGCGGGTGAGCAAAATTTCCTAGCAGGAAGTTGAAATTCTGCTTATCCGGTCTTCCGCTTTTCTTGCTCACAATCTCGCCTGAGCGGTTTTTTAACAACCTACTGAAGCGCCTTTGAACGGTGATCCCAGTGCGATCATCGCATTCCCTGATGAAACTTTCAGGTTAGAGGTTTCTGTGCTCAGGGAGGTAGTGTAGAATTCCCGCTTTTTCCCAAGCCGGTATTGCCATGCAAGATATTAATCCGATTAGCCAAACCATTGCTGATTTACAGGGAAGGGTTACCTCCCTGAGGGGGTATCTTTGACTATGAAGGCAAACAGGAACGTCTAACCGAAGTCCTTCGCGAACTGGAAGACCCCACAGTATGGAATGATCAGGAGCGTGCCCAGGCCCTGGGTCGTGAACGTGCCGCCCTGGAAACGGTGGTACTTACTCTCGACGATCTTTCCAACGGCCTGGCCGATGCCGGTGAATTGCTGGATATGGCGGTGGAGGAGGAGGATGAGGCTGCCATCGAAGCGATCCGGGATGAGCTTGAGGATTTTATCAATAAGGTCTCAGGTCTCGAGTTTAGGCGTATGTTTTCCGGTGAGACTGACCACTGCAATGCTTTCCTCGATATCCAGGCCGGCTCGGGTGGTACCGAGGCGCAGGACTGGGCGGAGATGCTACTGCGCATGTATCTTCGATGGGGTGAACATCGTGGCTTCAAGACTGAACTCATCGAGGTGTCTCCGGGTGAAGTGGCGGGTATCAAGAGCGCCACGGTGAGATATGAGGGTGAGTATGCCTTCGGCTGGTTACGCACCGAAATCGGAGTCCATCGCCTGGTGCGAAAATCACCTTTCGATTCCGGAAACCGGCGTCACACCTCTTTCGCCGCTGTCTTCGTTTCACCTGAGATCGACGACTCCATAGAGGTTGACATTAATCCCGCTGATCTGCGTATCGATGTCTACCGCGCGAGTGGCGCGGGGGGGCAACACGTCAACCGGACAGAATCGGCTGTGCGAATCACCCACAATCCCACAGGGATAGTGGTCCAGTGCCAGAATGATCGTTCCCAACATAAGAACAAAGCAACGGCCATGAAGCAATTGAAGGCTAAATTGTACGAGTTCGAAGTGCAGAAGCGAAATGCCTCACAACAGGAGTTGGAAGAGAGTAAATCCGACATCGGCTGGGGCAGCCAGATACGAAGCTATGTGCTCGACGCCTCTCGCATCAAAGATCTGCGTACCGGTGTTGAGACAGGCAACACCCAGGCTGTACTCGATGGTGGGCTCGATATGTTTATCGAGGCAAGTCTTAAAAGCGGGTTATAGCTACACCACACTAGTGCTTGTAAAAAACGGCACATCGATACAAGCAACGTTTTTGAAATCAGTGAATATTTGAGTTGGACAGACCATGAATGACGAGATCCAGGACGAAAACAAACTCATCGCCCAGCGTCGCGAGAAGCTGCAACAGATGCGCGAGAACGGGAATGCCTTTCCCAATGATTTCCGTCGTAACAGCATGGCCGGAGAGCTACATGCCGAATATGGGGAGAAATCGGGCGAGGAGCTGGAGACGATGGGACTTCGGGTCAAACTGGCCGGCCGCTTGATGAGCCGGCGGGTCATGGGCAAGGCGAGCTTCGCCCATCTACAGGATATGTCGGGACGCATGCAACTTTTCGTGCAGCGGGATGCGCTCGACGAAGGCGTCTACAACAGCCAATTCAAGAAGTGGGATATCGGTGACATCATCGGTGCCGAAGGGAGGCTATTCAAGACAAAAACCGGTGAACTTTCGGTCAAAGTCGACAGTCTTCGCTTGTTGACCAAGGCGTTGCGCCCTCTACCTGAGAAGTTTCACGGCCTTTCCGATCAGGAGATTCGCTACCGTCAGCGCTATGTCGATCTGATCATGAACGAGGCGTCGCGCAACACCTTTCAGTTGCGTACCCGTATCGTGCAGTTCATTCGCAATTTTCTCGATCAGCGTGGCTTTCTTGAAGTTGAAACACCGATGATGCAGGTGATCCCCGGCGGTGCTACGGCACGTCCCTTCGCGACTCGACACAACGCACTTAACATGGATATGTTTCTGCGTATCGCCCCGGAACTCTACCTCAAAAGATTGGTGGTTGGTGGGTTCGAAAGAGTTTATGAGATCAACCGGAATTTTCGCAACGAAGGGCTCTCTACCCGTCACAATCCCGAGTTTACCATGTTGGAGTTCTATGAGGCCTATGCTGACTACAATGATCTGATGGATCTTACTGAGGCGATGTTACGTGCGCTTTGTCAGGAGGTGTTGGGCGGCACGGAGGTTGTCTACCAAGAGGAGAGCTATGATTTTGGCAGCCCCTTCCAGCGCATGACTGTCAAGGAGTCTATCTGCCATTTCAATCCGGACATCAGCGCAGAGATGCTGGATGATGAGGCACAGGCGCGAGCCATTGCCGAACGCATGGAAATCCCCCTCAAGCCAAGCTTTGGACTTGGCAAGATACAGATCGAAATTTTCGAAAAAAGTGTGGAACATCGTCTGATGAATCCCACATTCATCACGGCCTATCCCACTGAGGTATCACCTTTGGCGAGACGTAACGACGATGATCCTTTCGTCACCGACAGGTTCGAGTTTTTTGTGGGTGGCCGGGAGATCGCGAATGGTTTTTCCGAACTCAATGACGCGGAAGACCAGGCAGAACGATTTCGCAAACAGGTAGAGGAGAAGGATGCGGGCGATGATGAGGCGATGCATTACGATGCCGATTATGTTCGCGCCCTTGAACATGGTATGCCACCCACCGCGGGTGAGGGAATTGGCATAGATCGACTGGTGATGTTGCTGACTGATTCACCCTCGATCCGGGATGTCTTGCTGTTTCCCCATATGCGGCCGGAGTAGGGTGGGATCTGTTAACAGCCCTAGAGCCCATACAACAGCAGACCCTCTGCATGCTCCAGGTGGTGTGCAGTACCGGCAAGTACGAGGACATCTCCCGCTTGGAGCCGTGTTTCGGGTGTCGGCGCCTCGCCCCTGATGCCGCCGCGGCGTACCGCGGTTACGCTCACATCCCAGTCCCACAAGTGCAGGTCTTCTATGGTGTGGCCGACAGCGAAAGCACGTTCAGGCAGGGTGACGGTATGTAGAC
>JASFJX010000151.1:0-7285 GCA_050119385.1 Candidatus Thiodiazotropha sp.
TTATCGCTTTCTCGTTATAACACCATGGAAGAGGTTGACCGTGTGATCGAGGCGGTGCCTCCCATTATCGATCAACTACGTAAACTTTCACCCTATTGGAGTGGCAATGGTCCGGTGGACGAGCCGGAAAAGGCCTTTGCTCCAAACTATGCTTGATTAACCGACTCCTCTCCTTTCTTACCGCAGCATTTGCTGCGGTTTTTTCTCAGCAGCCACGGCCAGAGTCAAATCAATAACAATCTTGCTACCATGTTGTGACCTGCTCTCTCAGAGGACGTCCGATACCATCGATCGCCAGTTCACTGATATGAGCCACGAATGAGTCATACTCATTTTCCCCACGCGATAGAAGTTGATGAATGGAGACGCTCGGATAATCAGCAGATAGCGATTTTATGTACTGAGACAGCACGGGATGAGGCGCAATCTCGATGAAGCAGTTATTACCTTCTTGCAGAGCCAATTTCATGGTTTCTGCGAACAAAACGGGCTGGCGAATATTGCAGGCCCAATAACCGGCATGCCAGTCTGAGCCATCGGTTTGCGCGCCGGTAACCGTTGAGTAGAGTTTTACCTTAGACTTGGACGGTATCAGAAAAAGCAACTCCGATGCGATCGGCTGAACTATCTCATCCATAACAGGACTGTGATAGGGCACTTTTGTTCTTAATAACTTTGAGAATACCTGTCTTTCCTGCAGTAGCAGATCGAGTTTTTTAATGGTCTCTGTAGCACCTGAGATCGTGACGCCCGTGTCGTCGTTGATTTCGGCGATGGATACTCCTGGGAAGTTGGCGAGTATTTTGACAGCTTCTTTGCGACTCAATTTTGCAGCTAGCATGGATCCGCGTCCTGCAAGGGTTGCTTGGAGTTTACCGCGGGCAGCAGATACCCTGATAGCCTCTTCCAGGCTATATACACCTGCTGCATAAGCGGCTGCGACCTCACCTGAGCTATGACCAAGTATGGCATCCGGAACGATGTCTTCATCAAGCAAGAGGTTATACATGGCAGCCTGAAACAGAAAATTGCCTGTCTGAGCCAAGGCGGTTGGGAGTTGCAGTGCATCTTTGTGCTTAGACAACTCATCCCACACAGATGTATTGAGGTGTTCAACAAAAAGCGCATCAATTTTACGGATATGATGCGCAAAGCGTGGCAATTTCGATGCGAGTTCGCGTCCCATGCTGCCCCATTGTGACCCCATGCCGCTAAACACATATGTGATCCGTCGAGGAGTGTTGTGACGGGTACCTACTGCGGCACACTGCCCCTTTAGGATAAAATCGCCAAGGGATTGACGCATCTCTTTGATGTTACGCCCCGCGATTACCCAGCGTGATGGCCCCGTGGCAGATAACCAGGCAGCTTCGATTAGGGCGTGGTATTCATCATCAGAGATATCATCTAAAAAGATTCCGTCTATGTCGCGTATTTTGTCGACAGCTCTTTCTCGCGTGAGTGCGCTGATGGGGAAAAGTTGTAGACTACGCCGAGAGGACCGGGTTTGAGTCTTGTTGGGAATAGCTTGGCTGATATCTTCAATATTATGCATGACTGGTCACCATGAGATGTGCGTTTGCTCCGCCATATCCGGAGGTATATGGATCATACAAATCACTCCAATCTTTGTTTATGCCTGATTAAAATTCCCCATGTTGAAGAGGCTCATGATAGAGAGATGTATCGAAATGCTCAATTTTGTGTAAAAAATGTAATCTTATACATTAAAGAAAACTCGAAATATCTCTCATTTTATTCAGGTCATTATAATTTGCATATTAAAAAACTAAATTTAGTTAAGCGAAATAAGTATAAGATAACTAGAGTGTGTTAACGATCAATCTTGATTGCTAATGTCGTTATGTAAGTTATTATGCATTGGTGATCAATGGGAAAATGGGGTAATGTGATTTCCATAATCGTTATCCTAATCATCCTGATAGGTAGAGTTGATTGTACTTGTGTTTTTATATTGCTTGAATATCGGTGGATAAGCTGTTTTGTTAAATAATAACTATATGTTTAAAAAACTAAGCGCAGTTGTATATGTATTGTACTGTTAATTGTGCGTTAGAAAGATTCTAGAAATAATAAAATAAGATATCAATCACTTTTTGTTTTAGTGATGCTGTATGACTAGTTGATTGATTATCAGAATAAAAACAGTCGTGTAATTATTGGGTATGTGTTCAATAAAATAGATTGATTATATGAATTGTGAAGCAATAACTATCTTGTATGGTTATTATTATTGGTGCCTGAAAATTAGCAGTATGTAGAAAATATGTCATTCATTTCGCGTGTTAACCGGGGTGAGGGCTGGTGTAGTAATTTATTGAATTAAAAAAATAATTATACAATTATACATTAAATAAATGTCTTATTGTCTGGTATTTGGATTGTAAATTATATTTTATATTGCGGTGTTATATTGGTGGTCTGGATGGCAATATCTGCAAACAAGTCACGTGCACGCAAGTTAAACTTGAGAAGCTACTTTAAGAAGAGTATGCTAAAATTATCTTTGATAAAGAATAATATGAAGTGAAATATCAATGATAACACACCTTAATTTCTATGTACTTATTGGTTTGTTCACTATTACCAATCTTTACGCAAATGATCAGCTTATAAGTGCTGAAGCAGCAGTTAAGCGTGAGGCGCTGTCCGCATTCACAAGGGCGCATACCCGACTCGTACTTTCAGCGGAGTCTGCTGGCCGTATCGTAATGGTAAATGGTGATGTGGGTGACAATATTAAAGATGGTGAACCATACTCTTGTCTGGATGATACCTATTTGGATTTGGAACTGCGTAGCAACAGAGCAGAACGCAGAATTATGGAAGTCGATATTGATTACTTCACAAAAGAAGTTAACCGTTTTAGCAAGCTTTTGAAAAAAAACAGCTCCACTAGAAGCCAGTTGGATAGCGCTCAACGAAATCTGGATAAAACAAAGGCACAACATGGTGCGCTGGTCATAGCCGCCGATATTCTAAAGGAGCGCAAGGATAGACTTTGTATCAATGCGCCCACAGGTTGGCGTGTTATGAAGAGATATGTTGAGCCGGGCAAATGGGTTAATGCTGGAATGCCGGTTGTTGAGGTTGGTGACTTTAGCCGTTTGGTAGCGCCATTCGCACTAAGCACGACAGAGTATAATGCGTTATTGGATAAGCAGGAAGCAGGACTCAAGGTGAGTCTACCAGAGTTGAATCTCGTTTTGCCGGCTCGCTTGATAAGAGTATCGCCTGCATTTGATGAACAATCCCGTAAGATTCACCTAGAGCTTGAACTAAGTGAAGGATTAACAGTGCACCGTGGGGGGGTGAGAGTTAGTATGGAACTGGATATTCCAATGCAGACCGGTGCGGTACTGGTTCCTGCTCATGCTCTGCAACAACGTTATGAACAATACTGGCTGAAACGACCAGATGGCAGTGAGGTTTCTGTGGTCTATCTCGGTCGTTCAAAGCATCCCGACAATGGATGGGTGAGCGTGGTGTCTCCAGATATCAAGCCCGGGGATCAATTCATAATATCACAAAAATAGTCAGATGCGTGATCTAATCGCCTTTTCGTTAAAGCAGAGGATTTTCTACAATCTTATTTTTATTGTACTGATGGTAGGGGGAATATTTGCCCTGTTTGTACTTCCTTCAGAGCGATATCCCGATTTCTCCTTCGGCAAGGTTTTTATTGTAACGACCTATCCAGGAGCTTCGCCAGAAGAAGTCGAAAGCCTTGTAACCAGAAAAATAGAAGAGGCAATGGAGTTGGTGGATGATGTGGAATGGATCAGCTCCACATCTTATAACGGTAGTTCAAAGGTGCGCCTCAAATTTTTTGATGACACGGATTATGACAGTCTTTTCAATGAGGTTCGTTTTGAGTTGATGAATATCGTCAACGAATTGCCTGATGAGACCGACCCACCAGACCTGCTCAATTTAAAGGTACAATATTGGTTGCCTGTTGTGACTGTTAATCTTGTCGGTGATATAAATAACCGCGCGCTCACCCTAATGGCGGAAGAGATAAAAACAAGATTATTAAAGATTATAGGTGTGCAGGAAGTCGAGTTAATCGGAAGTCATACGCAAGAGTTTCATATACATCTGGATCCAAATAAATTAAGAGACTATGGGGTAAGCTTTGAGCAAGTATCGCAAGCCCTTGCAGGCGCTAATCTAACTATACCTGCAGGTAAGTTCACCGATTTCACTGGTGAGTTCATGGTGAAAATGGATGAGCGGTTCAAAAGTATTGAACAAGTGCAGTCCTGCGTCGTCAGGCGAGATGCAGATGGTAGTTTAGTCACTGTTGCCGATCTTGCCACGTATGCAGGCTTAGATTATCGCGATCCCATGTTGATTACATCAGTTAATGGTAAGCCCTCGGTTGGTTTGAAGGTTATCAAATCAGAGAAAGGTAATGCGGTCGAAATTAGAAATCAGGTAATGGAGGTTGTAAATGAATTTCGGCCTGTGCTGAAAGCGAACGGCGTCGATATGGTGCAAACCCAGGATACTACAGTATATATAAAGGATGGGTTGGGCACCATAAGCATGAATATGCTGGTGGGTATGATACTTGTGACCGTGATCGTTTGGTACTTTATGGGTATCAGAAATGCTGGGTTGATTACGATCGGTATTCCTTTCGCGTTTTTGACAACATTGTTGTTAATGTACTTAACGGGAAACAGCATGAATGAGATTACACTGTTCTGTCTGGTGTTGGTCTCCGGTATCATCGTCGATGATGCCATTGTTGTTACCGAAAATATCTATCGTCAGATTCAAAAAGGGTACCCACTGCAGAAGGCGATTGTAAAGGGAACATCAGAGGTTGCGATACCGGTAATATCAGCAACATTAACCAGTGTTGTCGCATTTCTGCCACTGTTCATCATGACAGGAGCAACGGGTCAGTTTTTTGCTCTTATCCCAAAAGCAGTCGCATTTGCACTTACTGCTTCGTTGATTGAATGTATATTGATACTACCCATCCATTATTTACATTTTGGTCCTCGCAATCAAGCTTCAGTGAAGCTTTTGGAAAGCGATAATGGGTTTATGAAGGTAGCAAGAAGCATCACAAAGCGCATTTTGAAGTATACCCTGCGCTATAGGTTTTCAACCGTATTTGTTGTGATTTTGCTATTTGTGATTTCAATGGGGATTCTTGTGGTTTCTTCTACAGGAGTAAAGCCACTGATACGAATCCAGTTTTTTCCCGACGATTATAAGGTGTATTTTGTCGATGTAGTTGGCCCGACTAATTCATCAATAGAAAAAATGGACAAGATTGTCAAACAGATAGCTGACACAGTGATGGAAGATGGGCCTGGAATGGCCGCAGCCGCATCGGGTATGGCAGGTTTCTATTACAATGAAGATTACGAGAGTATATATGGAAATAATCATGGAACTGTTCTCGTTACTATGCCGAGTACGAATATGCAGGAATTTGATGATCCACTTGAACACCTCGAAAATATGCGGGAAAGGCTTAAGAAGATATATGAGAAGGACGGATTCAAGCTTCATGTTCATCCGCAGAAAGATGGGCCACCAAGGGGTAAGGATGTCAATGTACGAATAGTTGGTGAGAATGTAGAGGCAGTCACCGCACTTGCAAACAACATATTAGACTTCATGCATGAGTCGGAGAACATTGGTCCATACCTGTTTGACCTGCGTGATGATAGAGGCCTGCCGAAAAGAGTATTTCGTCTAGAGGTAGATCAAAAACGTGTAGCAGAATTTGGTCTTGATAATCGACAAGTAGCACAGATGGCAGCAAGCGCATTGGACGGGCGTTATCAAGGTAAATACCGCCATATCGACGAAGAGATTGATTTGAAACTATTAATCGATCCAGGGGTTCTTTCAAGTCCGGAAAGCGCCCTCTACATACCTGTCGTGGAGCAAGCCGGTCGCCCAATCTATCTTGCGGACCTGGTTAAGGTCAGGGCTTACAACGAATCTGGAGAAATCAATCGTTACCAAGGGCAACGCGCTATCAGTATAAAGGCGGATATACGCGAGGGCGCACCTACTTCAACGCCTGCAGTTGTTAACGAAGTGAAAGATTATTACGATACAATCCGTAATGATTATGTTGGAGCTACAGTAACCTTCGGGGGTGAACATGAAGACACTAAACGCTCTTTTGAATCATTGGGTTATGCGGCAATTGTCACTGTTATATTGATATATTTAATCCTCGCAACACAATTCCAATCCTACCTCCAGCCTATAATAATACTCTCAGCAATAGTGTTTGCTCTGATTGGCGTTGTGTTCGGTAAATTCATTACTCAAGCATTATTTACCGTAAATAGCTTTGTCGCAATGATAGGGGTGGCAGGTGTAGTGGTCAATGACGCTCTGGTATTGATTGATTTTATTAATCGGCGCTATAGAAGAGGAATACCCAGGCGTAAGGCAATTATCATGGGTGTGCATATTAGACTCCGCCCTATACTGCTGACTACTCTGACCACTAGTCTTGGCATGTTGCCAATGGCGCTTGGCATCCCAGAATATTCAGTGATATGGGGTGCCATGGCCACAACCTTCGTTACAGGATTAATTACGGCAACAGTATTAACTCTATTTGTCATTCCACCACTGTGGGATATAATGCAGGATATTCAGGAGAGCATTGATGCTCGCAAAAAAGTGGTGCCGGCAAAACAACAAACAAGTAATACAGAAAGAAATAAGCGAGAAACGGCAGACAGACATATCACAGTACCATTACCCTCTTCAGATTTAAAACAGAAGCCAAATTTAAAAGTATTGAAATAGTTTAAGTATAGAATCTATCAGCGTTATTGCTTACGCTCGAACAAGCAGACTGCTCAAATGCTCAGCACTGAACAAGTCTATGCCAAACAGCATTTTGACTATGTAGAGAAGCAAAAACAGAAAGATGCCCAGGATGAATGAGAAGCCCATCATGACGGCAATCGATGAACAGGCGACAGTAGTCAGATCTGTGGCGTTATGCAAAATTATACGAATTGCCTTTCTTGCACGGCGAACACTGTAGGGGACACCATGCATCTTCATAACCACATTTCGGTAATTCTCTTTTAGTCGTGCTATTTCGATAGATTCACGGTGGTGTGACAATGCTGACAGTAGTGTCTTTTTCAGTTGCGATCTGTTGATCGGTTTTTTGAGGTATTTGATGACACCGACCTCATTAATGGCGATAGCCATCAACTCATCATTGGAGCCGCCACTCATCAGCTTGAGATGGAGCAGC
>JASFJX010000152.1:0-7285 GCA_050119385.1 Candidatus Thiodiazotropha sp.
CACGGTCGCCCTCGTCATGGTAGAGATAGGCGCCATGGTGACTGTAGTAGGCATAAACGCGATCGAGACTGCGGCGGACATGGACGACTTCGCTACAGTGATAAAAGTCGCCATCGCAGAGACCGTCGGGATTGAGAAGGAGAGCTGTCATGCGCAGACATAATAATTGCGGATGGCCAGGCTTGAGCGCCCTGCTATTGTTGTTGCTGATACCAGGGCAACATGTCTTTGCCATAGAGAGTGGCTTGAGGTTCTCCCAATCTGTGGAGGGGGCAGTTGCTGCTGGTATCGAAAAAGATGAGGCGCAGCTCGATCAGGCCGAGGTTGATGAACATGCGGAGTTGGTCGTCTCAGGAAGCCGTGTGGAGTCAACGGCTCAGCGTCTGTTCGCTGCGTACTCAGTGTGGCGGGAACTGAGTATCTTCGATGCCTATACCGTGATCAGCCGTGATGACGACGACGACGGTTACTACCACCGTCTGAAGGTGATTTTCGATGCGGACACCTCGGGTGATGAGGTATGGGTCTATGCCCGGCTCTATCTCAGTCTCGAAGGGGGACCGTGGAACCACTACTATACAACCGACCTGTTTACGGTTGAGGGTGACACCAGTGACGATGAATATGAGGTAGTGACACGGTTACTCGATGGTTATCCCACGGGTTACTATGACGTCCTGATCGAGCTTTATGATGCCGATGATGAATTCCTGGCGGTCAATTACGGGCCATACGAAGACGATGATCTGGCGGTATTGCCATTGGAGGACAGTTACCGTGATGAGTATGGCGGCGGCGGGGCTGCTGTTATCTTGCCAATGCTGTTAAGTCTGTTGGTTTTTGCCAAATGGATGAGGGGTGGAAAGCATCGCAACAGAGGGTAAGATAGGCATCCCATTCCGATATAGCGTTGCACGCCAGGAGTCCAAAATTATGCCAAGATATGTCGCATCTCTGATCTTCTGTCTACTGATAGGCTTGTTGCAGGGGTGCTCATCCCTGGAGCAGGTCAGCCAGGTTATGGAGGGGCGAAAACCAACGGCGCAGGTTGAGGGGGCCAGGTTGACCGGCCTCGACCTTGATGGAGTGGATCTGGTGTTCGATGTGAATGTTCATAACCCGAACGCCTTCTCCATCGACTTGGCTAATTATGATTATGACCTGCAGCTGTTTGAACAATCCTTTCTCAAGGGGCGGCAGTCTGCGGGAGTGAGTCTGGCAGGCGAAACCGGGAGCAACATAGAGGTGCCGCTACGGCTCGGATTTCAGCAGTTAATGAATACCTATAAGCAGTTGAAGCGCGCGGATCAGGCAAGTTATCGACTCGGCCTGGGATTGGGTTTCAAAATGCCGGTGATCGGTAGTCTGCGCTTACCTGTGGTATTCGAAGGTGATTTCCCGGTACCGAAAATACCCGATTTCAGTATCAAATCGCTGGCGGTCAAGCGACTTACCCTGAATCAGGCTGAGGTGTTGCTACAGCTCGGGGTTGAGAATCCAAACAGCTTCTCCCTGATGCTGCAAGAGTTGGATTACCATCTAAAACTCAACGGCGCGGAGATTGGCAAGGGTTTGATCAGCCAACCTGTGGACATCAAGCAGGGTGGCAGTGGTGTCGTGAGCATCCCGCTCAGTATCGACTTTGCCCAGGCAGGCAGGGAGCTCTATTCAGCCCTGCTGGGTCTCTCTGACATCCGTTATGAATTGAATGGTTCAATTCAGGCCTCCGGCCCTCAGACGCTATTGAAGAGCTTTAAGATTCCCCTGGAAAAACAGGGCCATATCCAGTTGAAGTAATGCATTGGACCATGTTTCGCCCGGCAAAGCAGGCTCCTCTCTGATCGACCGGATCATTGAGGAGCGAGCTAACCCGAATGGAACATTCGGGCTAAAATTAAGACAGGTATAGACGAAATCCTTCAATGGAGGGAGGTAGTCATGAAGGTCTTTATGCTGATGACCGGAAGCGGTCCGCTGGTGATTCTCACATCCCACGCCTCTATAGAAGAGCCCCAGCTACTGAAAAAACTGGAGAGTAAGGGTATCGAGAAGTTTCTCGCCTATGAGGTTCCCTATGACCTGGCCAGGGAACGCTACGGCGGCCACTTTAATGTAGTAGCCAACGACCTGCACGAGAGCGACGATCTGAGAGTGCTTGACTATAACGGTGAGCGTGCCTTCAAGCTCTTCTCATTCGCTGAACTCGGTGCACCGATTGCGCATGAAACCCGCGATCTGTCCGAAGCAGCTGTCGCCTGAATAAAGGCAGCTTACAAGTGATAAAATCCGAGCCCTCTCCCGGTTGGAGAGGGTGGCTGTGGAAAGTCGCCTGGAAAGAATATTTCGTATCAGTCGCCCTTGCATGACACCGGGTAGGACCGGGATTCACAATTCCCTGAATAGTCGGTCTTTGGATAGGTGCTGGCTTCATAGTGTGCCGCCCCCCCAAGCTGGGCAAGCTTGGCGCGGATCTCATCACCGACAAAGCGTTGTGGTTGAGAGGGGGTGCGTTTCTCCCGGCTCTCTTTGTCCTCAATCCATTTTGCGGCGATGTCGAATGCCTCGATGAAATTGGGTTGTTTGTCCAGGGCATGTTTGAAATAAGCGGTGCCGAAATCGGTGAACTCGCTTTTGGTACCGCAACCGAAGGATTTTCGGTCGTTGGCGGCGGCCGTGATAATCAGGGTATGAGGTGTGCGCAAGGGATCGATGAACCCCCCCGAGTAGCAGCTGGATACGACTATCACGCGCCAGCGAATCCCTGCATCATCCAATGCCTGACGTACCTGCACGGGGGTCATATCGTCCAGTGGCACAGGACCAAAACGCACGGAAAAATTATGCTCTTTACTGCCGTGTGAGGTCATGAATAGAAACAGCACATCTTCATCGGGGTCGATGATCTGTCCTACTACGGCCAGGCTGTCGGCCAGATTATGGCGATTTGCCATTGGATAGCGGGTCAGGGTGTCGGCATTGTTTACCAGCACCATCGATCGCCCGGAGGTATCAAAGCGTCGATCGAAGAGATCACGTACATACTCGACCTCATTGAGAAAGACCTTCTCCAGGCCATATCCTCCCACTGCGATTAAGTAGAGGTCAGTGATTCCCGGCCGTTGGGGTATCAACTCATTCAGCGCTTCATCTACCAGTGGGTATTGATTGTAGAAAAGATCTTCCACACTGAGATTGAACAGTTTGGAATAGGTGTTCTCGCCCTCAGTAGGGTCATCGCTGTACCAGAGCTGGGTATAGGGAAGAAACCAGATGCTCGAGAGGGAGAGCAGTAGGCTCAGACCTGCCAGATTAAAGGCCCTGCCAAGGGTTACCTGGAGGATGATTCTCAACAGGCGTATGACGATGAAGAGGTGCCAGGCCAACAGCAACAACAGCAGAACACTGCCTGCCTCTAGGTGGTTGAAATTGATCTGTTCAGGCAGGGTGAGGAGATGGAATGCAATGGTTATGAGAGGCATTGATGCCAGGTAGGCAAGCAGCAATCTTCCTGTGTCCACGACTTCGGCATGGGCCAGCCTGGCAATCAGCATCAGGATAAACAGGTCAAACAGATAGACGGCACCCAGGTAGTTCAGGCCATATGCGGAAAATACCGCCGGCTTATCCACTGTCAGGTAGGTAATGGCAATTTCGAGACCCACCAGCAAGGCCAGAAGCCAAAGTCCCTGATCGATAGAGTAGATGAAATTATTGCGCGTTACGTTTCGCCCGTTCACAAGACGCAACCCCGCTTTGAGGTTGATAGTCAGAGCGATAAGCTGCTTTGTAATCGGATTTATTTCCATGACTCTACTCTGGTTCCATACTCGTCTCGCAATTGGCATCGGCCATAGGTGAGGAATCCCGGGCCTTGCTTGGGGATACTCTAATACTACCTGACATTGGAGCGCATGTGCAGCGGTCCCGTCTGACAGCTAGCTTAGGGGCTTGCAGTGCCGCTCATCCGAGAAAAGGTCGATATCACCTTTTGTGTTGACATGACAACCGGTATGATTTTGTCGTATTGATAACCAGATGGCAGGTGCCTATCTCATTGATTATATTTCTATTATGGTGATATAAAGAGTTATGGCTTTAAATGCACAATGAGAAAAGGGGGCTCTTTAATTTAACTGTTATGCAATTGGTACGATGTAAGCGCAGACATGAATGACGATATATATAAACCACCCAGCGCTGATTTGTTTGATCATGTGGATACCTTGAAGGAAGAGGTCGATGACCAGGCAAAGGTTTTAGCCAGTGGATTCCGGATGGTGCTCTATGGACTATATATGTTGCTTGCTTCAATCCTGTTCATCGTTTACGACGAACATGTAATAGGAGCTGTTTTTTTTGCTGCGGGAGCATGGCAGTTTGTTTTTGGAATCATCTCTATTGGGATAGGTGAAAAAAACTCTGTTCTATTGGGATTGTTATATTTGTGTCTCTGTATTATTCCTATATTTAATATTATTTCTCTTATTGTCATTTTAAAACGAGCAGCAAATGGCCTGAAGGACAACTCCTATCAAATAAGGGTGTATGGTGTAAGAAAGCTGTTGGATCAGTGAAATCCACCCACGGATTCATCGGAGGAGATTAACCGGGATACCCTGCGATTTGTTCGTCTGCCAACCTATTGGGGGGTATGTCAGGTACTATTATCGATGAGCTATAGTAGAAGATCATAGTCAGACAATGTTACGCAGGGTGACTCTATGGATCTGATGCATATCAAAGCGGAATTCGAGGCGGGCCGACTAAATGAGGCGGTAACAGAGCCATCGGAACAGGGTGAAGGTTGGCGGCTACTGTTACATACTGTCAGTGGCGAAACACTGGTGTTGACCGATCACTCAGGACGAGAACGGGTATATCACAGCCTGGATCACGCCACCGAGGTGGGACGGGATATCGGCTTCGACTCAGTACGCGTTGAGGAGCACTTCTGATAAGAGCGCAAAACAGAAGTCACGCTACATGGCACTGGGTCGAATACACCGATCAAGTCGCTAATCGCCGACTCACTTGCCGGGTTCATAAGCCAGGTTGGGTGCAAGCCAACGCTCCATTTCATCCAATGATATGCCCTTGCGTCGCGCATAGTCACTCACCTGGTCTCTATTCAGCTTGCCCACCGCAAAGTAGCGTGCATCGGGATGGCTGAAATAGAGGCCGCTGACCGACGCTGTAGGCACCATCGCCTTACTCTCGGTCAACCAGATACCGGTCTGTTCTTTGACCGAGAGCAGCTCCCATAACAGGTCTTTTTCCGTATGGTCGGGGCTGGCCGGGTAACCCATTGCCGGGCGGATGCCGGTGTAGTCTTCGGCGATCAGTTCCTGATTGCTCAAGGATTCGTCCTTGGCGTATCCCCAGTACTCTTTGCGTACCTTCTCATGCAGCCACTCCGCCAGGGCCTCGGCCAGGCGATCGGCAAGGGCCTTGAGCATGATGATGTGGTAGTCGTCGTGGTCCTGTTCGAATTCACTGATCTTCTGTTCGATACCTATGCCCGCGGTGCAGGCGAAGGCGCCTACATAGTCGGGCCTGTTGCTCTTTTCAGGGGCGATGTAATCGGCCAGTGATTCGTTGTAGTGTCGGTTGTTACCCCCGCCAGGCTGTTTTCCCTGTTTGCGCAGGTTATGCAAGCTGGTCAGGGTCTGACTTCGTGTCTCATCCCGGTAGACCAGGATATCGTCACCCCGGCTGTTTGCGGGAAACAGGCCGACGACGGCCGCTGCCTGCAACCATCCCTCATCGATTACCTTCCGCAGCATGGATAGGGCGTCGGCATAGAGTTTTTTCGCCTCTTCACCCTTCGCTTCGTCGTCCAGGATCTGCGGGTAGCGCCCCTTGAGCTGCCAGGCGTGGAAGAAGAAGGTCCAGTCGATATAACCGGTCAGTTCTACGAGGGGGATCTCCTTCATCACCAGCAAGGTTGCGCAAGGCTGCCCGGCGGCTTTGTCCTCAACCAGGCGCACGATTTCGCCATATTCGGGCGCTACGAAATCGGCATCAAAGAGATTGGGGCGGGCCGGTGAATAGTGGGACCAATCGATTGGCGTCGGATTGGCCCTGGCCTCTTCGATAGAGATCAGATTGCGTGCCTGGTTGATGGCGGCGCGGCGTATTCGCACCGCTTCGTACTCCGCGTGCAGTGAGGCGGCATAGGTATCGCGATGCTCGGCAGAGAGCAGATTGGAGGCCACGCCTACGGCACGGGAGGCGTCTGCCACATAGATCACGGGTTTGTCATATTCCGGGTCGATCTTGACCGCCGTATGGGCAACGGAGGTGGTGGCGCCGCCGATCAGCAGGGGTTGTGACATACCGAGGCGCTGCATCTCTTTCGCCACATGGACCATCTCATCCAGTGACGGGGTGATCAGGCCGGAGAGGCCGATGATGTCGACCTGTTCATCTCTGGCTTTCTGCAGAATGGTGTCCGCCGGCACCATGACGCCGATATCCACCACCTCGTAGTTGTTGCACTGAAGGACGACGCCGACAATGTTCTTACCGATGTCGTGCACATCGCCCTTTACCGTGGCCATCAATATCTTGCCCTGGCTCTGGACGCCGCATTCGGCCTTTTCCGCTTCCAGGAAGGGCTCCAGGTAGGCGACCGCTTTTTTCATCACCCGGGCCGATTTAACCACCTGGGGTAGGAACATCTTGCCGGCGCCGAACAGATCCCCCACCACATTCATGCCATCCATCAGGGGGCCTTCGATCACCTCCAGGGTTTGCCTGGCCTGCTGCCGGGCCTCCTCTGTATCGCTCTCGATGAATTCGGTGATGCCCTTCACCAGGGCGTGTTCGAGACGCTTGTTCACCGGCCAGGCGCGCCACTGGGCATCTTCCTTGGTTTCTACCACAATGCCTTCACCCTGGTATTTGGGCGCCAGTTCCACCAGACGTTCGCCCGCCTGAGGATCGGTATTGAGTACCACCGCTTCCACCGCTTCGCGCAGTTCGCCGGGTAGATCGTCATAAACCGCCAACTGACCGGCATTGACTATGCCCATATCCATGCCCGCCTTGATGGCGTGATAGAGAAACACGGCGTGGATCGCTTCACGCACCGGATTGTTGCCGCGGAAGGAGAATGAGACATTGGAAACCCCACCGGAGATCAAGGCGTGGGGCAGCCGCTGTTTGATCTCGTGGATGGCCTCGATGAAGTCGACGCCATAGTTGTTGTGTTCCTCTATACCGGTGGCGATGGCGAAGATGTTCGGATCGAAAATAATATCCTCCGCGGGGAAGCCGACTCGCT
>JASFJX010000153.1:0-7219 GCA_050119385.1 Candidatus Thiodiazotropha sp.
TATATGACGCTAAGAACAGAGGTAAGAATCAATATGTATTCCACAGTTTCAATGACAAATGTGCCTGATAACGCATTCTATCTTCAATGTCTAAATATTTGGCATAAGGCAACGGAGAGGAGTCAGATTGAAGAGTAGATCGAAAAATGAGGTAATGACATTTATTCAACTATACTCTCAGCCAAGAAAGCAGGATGTGCTTTCAATAAGGATAATCATAATTTTAAATAACAGTCAATGTGAATTTGTCGCTTGTAGGACACCTTATACTGGTCTAACAATTTATAGATAAAGGTATTCGTAGGATACAAATTACCCCGAGTGCATCTCGGAACCGGCACCGAAGCCTGCAGCGAGCTTCTGATGGTGAACCTTAATGCTAATTGAACTC
The DNA here is from genome assembly GCA_050119385.1 of Candidatus Thiodiazotropha sp. Taxonomy (GTDB): domain Bacteria; phylum Pseudomonadota; class Gammaproteobacteria; order Chromatiales; family Chromatiaceae; genus Thiodiazotropha. The sequence continues at coordinate 392 of JASFJX010000153.1, forward strand.
GCTCAGACATAAATATAATGAGTAAGCGCCTCTTCATCTCCTACTCAAAAGATAATTACGAGGTGGCCAACCGCTTGATGCTGCACCTGGAAAATCAGAACGCGGTGCATAACAATTTTCTTGATATATTTCTCGATACCAAAAGGCTCAAGGCGGGGTATCAATGGGATCCGGTCATTCAGCAAAACCTTCAATGCGCTGATGGCTATCTCTTTTTGGCCAGTATCGATTCGCTGAGTTCACCCTATATCAAAACCAACGAACTGCCGGCCATGGCGTTCGAACACCTGACCAATGGCTGTCCGATCTATCTCTTCCTGGTCAGTGAATGTAGCTTGGGTGTTTCCGTGGCCGTCGATGGCAGGGAAAGCAGCCTGACTCTTAACAGCCTGGAAGTCGCTGGCCCCAAACAGGCTAATGGACGCCATGTCTGGTTTGATCAGGTGCCCCAGAAAAATAAGGAAAGCACACTCTCTAGATCGGCCAGGGTCATCTGTGAGGGCATGCTGTCTGTTAACGACCGGAAAACTATTGACTGTGCGTCGCGATACCAGTTTCAGCAACCGGTCCGACCCGTGAAGCCGGGGAACCTCGCAGAAAAGCCCCGAGTCAATCGCTACATCGCTCACTTGAATCGCTATCAGATCGCCGATTCACTACAGGTCGAACTGGCTGAGCATCGACTGGTGGCCGTGGCGGCGAGAGTGATCGACAGCGACTGGATCGAGGGTGTGGCACTGAGATTCGGCTATGACAAGCTGGCCACCGACGAGGGTGAAGACAACCGGCCCCATCAATTCGATATCGAATGGCCGTTGCTCAGCCTCGATAATGATGTGCGGGAGAAAACACTCTGGTCTCCCTTATTCGAGGGCTTTTCCATCAAACCAGGTGCGGACCTGGAGACCTCAATCAGCAAACTTTACGTTACGATGAGAGAGCGCCTGCACAAGCAGGTTCGTATCGTGGTTCATTACAAGTTGCGTGACAGTAAATCCAAGGCAAAGAAAGACAAACAGCTGTTACAGACCCTGGGGAATCGCTGGCGGGTCTTCATGGAGACCCTCGATGGCCCGCTGAAAGGCAAGATCATCCTGCTCTTCTCCTTGAACAAGGATATGACGCCTGCAGCCGGTTGGCGTGCCTGGCTACAGGACGGCCCACTCAAATTCCCCGAGTTGTCCGGTGCGCTGCAGCGGGAACTAACCCATGGCAACTGCTGTGTCATCGATGGTGGCGTCCTGGCGAAAATCGTGAGTGGTGATACGGACCGCTGGAAGCATAGCGTCTCGCAGGCGCGGATCAGCGAAGCACAAGCGGATGCGATCATACTGGCGGTTGAGGAGAGTATTCCCGAGGGGGGCATCCGCCATCGCAACCTGATGAAAACCATCAAACAACACACTGCCGTACGCAGCCTGTTCAAAGTGACCTGACCGACTGACATTACCAGGAGTGCCGCATGGAAAACAATCGCTTGTTTACGGGGAAAGGGACTAGCCAGAGGAATAATTACGACGATCTGCCGGTAATCGACCCCTCCAAGCTGACATCACCGGAAAACTATCTCGCCAGCGAAGGATTGGCAGCCGCGGTAGAGACAGCCTTGACCCTGGGTATGCCCCTGTTGCTCACGGGCGAGCCCGGTTGCGGCAAAAGTCAGCTGGCCTACCGGCTCGCCTGGGAGCTGGGTTTTCCCGGTCCCCCCTCCACGCACAGTAATGAAAAACTGCGCAATCCCATCAGGTTCCAGATCAAGTCGACGACGGAGTCACGGGATCTCTTCTACACCTTCGATACGGTTGGGCGTTTTCATGCGGCACAGAATACTCAATTCGATCCGGATTCCATCGCACCTGAAAAATACATCACTTACCAGGCCCTGGGGCTGGCCATTCTGCGTGCAAAGGGGCAGTCCGGTATTGAACAGATCAAGACGGATCGGACGATTCTGAGTAAGCAGCAACTGATGGAGCTGGACCATAAGCCTGAACGTTCGATCGTACTGCTCGACGAGATCGACAAGGCGCCCAGGGATGTGCCCAACGACATCCTCAACGAAATCGAAGCCCTCGAATTCGCTGTCCCGGAACTGGAGCTGACCGATCCGATTCGCCTGGAAAGCCATGAAAATCCCTACCGGCCAGTTGTTATCATCACCAGCAACTCGGAGCGCGACCTGCCCGATGCCTTTCTGCGCCGCTGTGTCTACTACCACATCGAGTTTCCTCCCTTCAGCAGCGATAAACCCGGCGAGATCAGCGTTGAAAACATTATCATCAGGAGGCTAGGGGAGCGCTATACCCAGCGGTCAGTCTTTGTTCGTGAGGGATTGGAGATCATCACCTTCCTTCGTGACAACACCACCGACCTGAACAAACCGCCCGGTATCGCAGAGATCCTCAACTGGTTCGACTACCTTGCCAAGCTGAACGACAACAGCCGGATCGTTCTCGACGAAAAGAAGGGGTTGAAACAGCTCGATCTCAATCTGTTGAGTGACTCGATCAAGAACACCCTGCTCAAAACCAGAGATGACCAGCAACGGGCCGATGAGTTGATCGAGCAGTTCATGAAAAACCTCTAGACGACCATCAGCACAACCACAGCCATGAACGAAGTCATACTGAAACTGCTGCAACGGCTGCCCGAGCTGGATGCGCGCCTTCGCGCAGCCGGTTTCTCCGTCAGCCCGGATCGCTGGCAGTCGGTCTATGACCTGATCCATCGCCTCGACTGGGACAAGCGTCTGCCCGATGAGGCCGACCAACTGGCTCTGCTACTCGCGCCCCTCTTCTGTAACAACAAGGTCGAGCAACAGAGCTTCTATGGGCTCTTTCGCCACTGGGTCGCAGGGGATTTCGCGGTGGCCGAAAGCAGTGCCCAGGTCGTGCATCGCTCTGCGCTGGCGCATAAGCAGCAGCAAGCGTACCAAAAGAAGACCCGCTTCTGGCCCTGGTTCTGGGTCACGCTTGTCCTGTTGACGGTCACCGGGGTAGCGGTCTACTTCGCCACCTGGCCGCCTGAGCCGACGCTGACGCCGCCGAAAGACGCCCAGCAAACCTTGGAAAAGATCGCCGGTCAGGCGCGTGATATCAAACCACCTGATGAGGGGGCTAAACCGGTTGAGCTGCAACCGGTTCCGCCGCGCAGGCCGGCAGAACCCGTGGTACTGGATGCGATGCGCCAGGGCTATCTACTCGCCGGCCGCTATTTGCTGACGAGTTTACCCCTGATCTTGCTTATCGTCTGGCTGCTGAACCGCCTGTGGCGCAAACGGGTTGTACTGCGCTTTCACCGCAATCAGCAGAACGACCCGTTGATGTATCTCAAATTGCGTCACAGCAACACATCACTGCCCTTCGGCTGGGGAGAGTTCTTCCATCGCCTGAAGCGGGGGGGCAGCATGACCACACGCAAGCTGGATATCGAAAAGACCATTGACAAAACCATCCACCGGGCCGGTCTGTTCACCCCGGTCATGCTCACCCGGGATCCGCAGCCCGCTTACCTGGTTCTGATGAACCGCATCCATCGGCTCGATCATACCGCCGACCGCGCCCAAACCCTGATCGATCGGCTGGAAGAGGCCAATGTCACTGTCTACCGCTTTGAATATCAGACCGATCCTAGGAACTGCTATAGCACCGGGCAGAGCCGCAAGGTCTACTCACTGGGCCAGCTATCGCGCCACTATGCCGGTTGCCGGCTGCTGCTCATTGGCGACGGGGAGGGGCTGCTGGATCCCTTCAGCGGTACCCTGCAGCGCTGGGTACGGCTGTTCGAAACCTGGGAGACCCGGGTGCTGTTGACGCCCGCCCCTCAACCCTGGGATGCACGGGAGGCGCAGATCGCCCACAGTGGTTTCGCTGTGGCCCCGTTTCAGGTCAATGGCCTGGAGGCGGTCAGCGAGTGGCTGCTCAAACCGAGTCTCGGCGCCGGTATCTGGTACGCCCAGGAGGGCAGTGACCCAGTCCCCGAACTCTTCACCCAGGACGAGGCGGAGTGGTGTTCGTCCGCACCACCGCAGGACTATGATGCCGAGCAGGTCTGCACCACCCTCTACGAATACCTGGGCCAGTCCGGCTATCGCCTTTTGAGCGCCTGTGCCGTCTACCCACAACTGGTATCGGTACTCACCCTTTCCCTCGATCAGCTCCTCTATCCCGGCGACAGCGGTACGCAGCGGGAACAGCGCCTGGTGCGCCTCTCAAGGCTGCCCTGGTTCCGCGAAGGCAGGATCCCCGACTATCTGCGCCGCGACCTGCTTAAGCGTGTCGCCAAGCCGGTGCTTGAGCGCATCAACGACGCCTACCGGCAGATTTTCGATCGTGTCAGCGATTCACCGGGACAACAGCGAACGAATCTGCCCTTTATCACCCGGCGCACAGGCGGTTACCGGGCCTACATCCGCGACCTGGTGCGCTTTGCGCCTGCCGGCACTCCGATGGCCGACAGCCTCTTCGCAGATGTGCTGTTCGGCGGCCGGCAGAGTCTGCTTGATTATGTGCTGCCGAAACAGCTTGCCCGCTGGCTGCCAGGCAAGCGCTACCGGTTGTGGCCGGTGGTGTCAACCGCGGCGGCCTCTGCACTGCTAGTGGCGGCGGTACAAGTCGGTTGGATCTGGGCCTCCCCGGCGATGGAGCGGTTGATGCTCCAGAAGATGCGCGCCGCCAATGGGGCGATCAATCTCAGCATCGCCACCCACGAGGAGACTCGCACCCTGGGTGACGCGCTGGAACAGGCGCTCAGGGCAAGAGGATTCAACCAGATCACACGCCAATACGCCAAACCTTTAAGTGATCGGGTCAGGCTGGATAGCAAACAGCGTGGGGAGATCATTCAGACCCAGCTGACGCGGGAATTCGTGCGAACGCAGGTCGCCAAAGCGAGAAAGGCCCTGCAAGGCCAGTTGGACAAGCTGTTCAAATCAACAAGGGCGGTCATCCGGATCGAGCCCGGGCAGCTCACCAGGTACATCAACGATGAGTTTGCCGACAGCTTGCAGCAAAGGTTGATCAAGACCCTCGCCTCCGACGAGGTCGACTTGGCGGATCAGACAATGATCCGTCGTGTGGTAGAACAGCAGATCAGTGTCCTAATCGGAGAACTCGAGACAGAGTTGACAAGGCAACTGAAGCTGTTCTTCTCTCAACCCGGGGTGGGTCTGGAACAGCGTGGATTTGATAATAAAACAAGTGGCTTTATCCGGGCCAACAGCGGAGATATCATCAACCCCGAGGTTGAGGCGGTTAAAATCCTCGATGAAGCCACAAGCATTATCCGTACCTTATTTTCTCAACAGTTGACACAAGACCTGGTCACAATCGCAGAACCGATTGCCAAGGCCTACCGGGAGGCCCTGAACCAGGCGCTCGAAAAGGCGGGCGAAGACCGCCGCAGCATTCCGGATGCCATCGTCTACCTGCCAGGCCACGGACGAGTGGCTGAAGCGATCAGAGAGCGCCTGATTTATCTGACCTATGGGACAGGGGACTATCAGCTCATCGCGGAGCCGGGCAGCCTGCTCGAATCGGGGCAGAGCCCGCTCCATCTCTCGATCAATCTTAGCCGTCCACTTGTCGCGGGGGGTGCCTTTCGAGACAGGCTCCAGATCCCTCTCCAACAAAACCAGGTCCCAAAAGAACAGGTTGAAGCAGCCGATCAGCCCGTTACCCCGATCGAACCGGAGATGGTCCAAATTCCTGCCGGGCGCTTTCTCATGGGCTCACCGGCGTCGGAGACGGATAGATATTCCAATGAAGGGCCACAACACGAGGTCACCCTCCGTGCCTTCGCGCTGGGCAAGACGGAAGTCCCCTTCGACGAATACGACCGTTTTGCTCGGGCAACAGGCCGTGAACTTCCCGATGATGAGGGCTGGGGGCGGGGCAAACGCCCCGTCATCAACGTAAGCTGGAACGATGCGCCAGCCTATGCCCAATGGCTCAGCGAAGAAACCGGCAAGCGCTACCGCCTGCCGACGGAGGCGGAATGGGAGTACGCCGCCCGGGCCGGCACGACAACACCCTTCAGCACGGGCGAGTGCATCACCACTGACCAGGCCAACTACGATGGAAATTACGATTATGCCGGGTGTGGGGCCAAGACCTGGGTTGATCGCGGAGCGACGCTAGCGGCAGGCAGCCTCCCGCCCAATCCCTGGGGGCTGCATGAGGTCCACGGCAATGTCTGGGAGTGGGTGCAGGATTGCTGGCACGACAACTATGAAGGCGCCCCGAAAGACGGGGCCGCTTGGGAAACGGATGGGGATTGCACCCTGGGTGTGGTTCGCGGTGGCGACTGGGACAACACTCCGGAGAACCTCCGGTCGGCCAACCGCCTCAGGGTCACCACCTATGTAGCGTACAGCATCCTGGCTTTTCGGCTCGCCAGGACTTTATAACCCTATGTATTTTGTACTTTGACCCTTTGTACTGAAGGCAGAGATGAATCGGCTGAATGGCAGGCGTTATATGCTGTATCCCTTTACTCATCTATACCCCAAGATTCAAGAAGGCCCTGCAGCTCTCCCAATGAATGATAGGTAAACGTCACTGCTTTCAACAATTCTTTTGTGCACATTCCGATAGCTTGAACATCATGTGCAGCATACCATCTCGTGTAAGGCAGCCCTTCGATAGAAATAAATGTTGACTGGGGGAGAGTTTTCTCCTCTCTATTAAATGATGTCTGTCCTAATTTACTTTCTAATTTACTATTTACTTATATGGAAGGAAACTGACAAAAATGGACGGTTGGGAAAAATTCATTGTATATCCGAAGACATTGTTTCACAGTTCTTGCTCTCTATACGCTTTTCATCGA
>JASFJX010000154.1:0-7196 GCA_050119385.1 Candidatus Thiodiazotropha sp.
ATGCCGGGAGATTTACCGACCAGATCCGCAATGCCGAAGGCCTGGAAGCAATTTTACAAGGCTTTTTCCGACTCCCGGTACAAATTGAAGAGTTTGTCGGCACCTGGATCGACCTGCCTGACAACAGCCGTTGTCGATTGGGTGTCTCACCGGATATCAGTGCGCTGGGGGCGACGATCATCGTCGGTGATCGTATATGGCAGGGACAACAGAAATTCCGCATTGTGATGGGGGCCGTCAACTACGCCGACTACCAACGTATGTTACCCGGTGGTGAGAGTCTTAAACGACTCATCGCGATCGTGAAAAACTATATCGGAGATGAGCAGGACTGGGAGTTGAACCTGATATTGCAGGAGCAAGAGGTGCCTCAATTAAGCCTCACCGGGGCGTGTCGCCTCGGTTGGACCAGCTGGCTTGCTCAAGATCCACTGGGCCGGGACGGTGATGACCTATATCTGCACCCGCAAGAACTTAGAGGGCTTCAGACATGAGCGAGATAAATCGTGCCGCACTGTTTGGAAAATTGAACAGTCTTGGCTATAAGGCTATCGAAAGTGCGACTGTGTTCTGCAAAATGCGTGGAAATCCCTACGTGGAACTGGTTCACTGGTTTCACCAGATACTACAACTGCAGGACTCCGACCTGCACCGCATTATCAAGCAGTTCAATCTTGATCCCTCTCACCTGGCGAAGGACATCACGGAAACCCTCGATTCTCTGCCTCGGGGTTCGACTTCGATCTCCGACCTCTCATCCCATGTGGAAGAGGCAACCGAACGAGGCTGGGTCTACGGTACCCTGATGTTCGGGGAGAGTCAGGTACGTACCGGTTACCTGATCATCGGGATATTGAAGACCAACAGCCTTCGCAATGCCTTGATGCGTATTTCCGATCAGTTCAAAAAGATCAGTATCGATACCCTCACAGATCGCTTCAGCGAAGTGGTCGAGGGCTCGCCTGAAACGGCATTGCGATCCACTGACGGCTTCCAGGTCGGTGGTGGAGCCGCCCCCGGTGAGGCCAGTGATGCCATCGCACCTGCACAGATGGGTAAACAGCAGGCACTGCATCAATTCTCCGTAGACCTGACCGAACGGGCCCGGATTGGTGAAATCGACCCGATTGTCGGTCGTGATGAAGAGATTCGCCAGATTGTCGACATCTTGATGCGCAGACGCCAAAACAACCCAATCCTTACCGGTGAGGCCGGTGTCGGTAAGACCGCAGTGGTGGAAGGCTTCGCCCTGCGCATCGCCCGGGGTGATGTACCGCCTTCTCTGAGAGAGGTCACCCTGCGGGTTCTCGATGTAGGCCTGTTGCAGGCCGGCGCCAGTATGAAGGGGGAGTTCGAAAATCGCCTTAAACAGGTAATCGAAGAGGTACAATCATCAGAAAAACCGATTATCCTGTTCATCGACGAGGCACATACACTGATTGGCGCTGGTGGCAGCGCCGGTACGGGAGATGCTGCCAACCTGCTAAAACCCGCCCTCGCCCGCGGTACGCTGCGTACAGTGGCTGCCACAACCTGGGCGGAGTACAAAAAATATATCGAAAAGGATCCAGCCCTTACCCGGCGTTTTCAGGTGGTGCAGGTGGATGAACCTGATGAGGATCGTGCCATACGTATGATGCGCGGGATAGCATCGATCCTCGAGGATCACCATAAAGTGCAGATCCTCGATGAAGCCCTGGATGCCTCGGTACGCCTCTCTCACCGTTACATTCCCGCGCGTCAACTGCCTGACAAATCGATCAGCCTGTTGGATACCACCAGCGCCAGAGTCGCTATCAGTCAGGCAGCCGTCCCTGCCGAGGTGGATGACAGCCAACGTCGCATCGAGGCCCTGGAGACGGAATTAGCGATCATCGGTCGGGAAAAGGCTATCGGTATGGATACACAAGAGCGTGAAAATGCCGCGCTGGAACAACTGGACCAGGAGCGCGACCGCCTGGCTGGACTCTCGGAACGCTGGGAGACCGAAAAGGCGCTGGTGGAGGAGTTGCTGCAGATACAGCAGAAGCTGAAGGGATTGAAAAGTGACGATGAGGAGAGCGGTACTGAAGATGAGGTAACCGAACCTGGTGAGCCGCAGGCCGAAACCGAGATGCCCGATCAAACGAAGGATACAGCAGCAGAGTCCGCACATGAGGTATCCACCGAAGAGATGATGCAGCGTTTGAGCGAGCTCAAGTCAGAATTGAGTGAACTCCAGGGTGAACGTCCCCTGATTCTACCCAGTGTGGATGCTCAAGCGGTTGCCTCGGTTGTGGGTGACTGGACCGGCATACCGGTTGGCCGGATGGTGAAAAACGAGATCGAAACCATCCTCAACCTCAGTGATACCCTGGCAAAACGCGTTATCGGCCAAGATCATGCCCTGCAGATGATCACCCGCCGTATCCAGACCTCGCGGGCCAATCTGGACAACCCGAACAAACCGATCGGCGTATTCATGCTATGCGGCCCCTCAGGGGTGGGTAAGACCGAGACCGGACTTACCCTGGCAGAAACACTCTATGGGGGTGAACAGAACGTCATCACCATCAACATGAGCGAGTTTCAGGAGGCGCACACGGTCTCCACGCTAAAAGGAGCACCGCCCGGATATGTCGGTTATGGTGAAGGCGGAATACTCACTGAAGCGGTGCGACGCAAACCCTATAGCGTGGTGCTGCTGGATGAGGTTGAGAAGGCCCACCCGGACGTTCATGAGATCTTTTTTCAGGTATTCGACAAGGGCTGGATGGAGGATGGCGAAGGGCGCCATATCGATTTCAAAAACACCTTGATTCTGCTGACTTCCAATGTAGGCACGGAGATGATCGACAACCTGTGCAAAGATCCCGAACTGATGCCGGAACCTGATGCTATCGCCAGCTCACTGCACGACCCCTTGCTGAAGGTCTTCCCCGCTGCGTTGCTCGGCCGGCTGGTGGTAATTCCCTACTACCCACTGAGTGACGAAGTCCTGGCCAAGGTAGTGCGTCTGCAATTGGGTCGCATTGAAACCCGTATTCAAGAAAACCATGGTATTCCTCTCACTTATGACGATAGTGTCGTGAATCTGATCATCAGCCGTTGCACCGAAGTGGAGAGCGGTGCCCGCATGGTTGACGCCATTCTCACCAACACACTACTACCGGAAATCAGTAGACATATTCTGATTGAAAAGATGGAGGCTCGCACAATCGGAAAAATCCACATCGGTGTAGAGCATGATGAATTCAGCTATAACTTTTATTGAGACTGAAGATTAAAAGCGAAAGAGACAACAAGTTGTTGACATGTTTTCAGATAGTGGCGCCATGAAAGTTACATTAACAGTCAGACAGGTAGCCGGGACTCCCCCGACACACCCCTTGGCTGTAACATTTGATGAACAGGGTGGCAGCATCGGTCGCAAGGATGAGAATGATTGGGTATTACCCGACCCGGAGCGTTTTATATCGGGCCACCATGCTCAGATCGATTTCAGTGATGGGTCTTTTCATATCACCGATCTCAGTTCCAATGGCGTATTTATCAACCATTCCGCTCAACCTTTGGGTAAGAATAACCGTGTTGCTCTACAGGATGGTGACAGTATCACCATCGGTGATTACGAAATCGGGGTAGCAATAGAAAAGCCAATTAGTCAACCCCTGGAGAGGAGTGGTTTCGAGGGTCTGGAAGACCCTTTTGCCCATATGGTGGATGCACAGGCAGGGCAAGACTTGAAAGGGGCTTTCTCTACCCCCTTGGATGAGCTACCGGAAGTGAAGCCGGTCATCGAAAAAGACTACTCCCTGGATGAACAGGAGACTCCCAGCCTGGGGTTGGACGAATCTCCTCTCGAAAGCGGGCCATCAAGCCTTCCCTCCCAATCGGACCACACCCCGGATTTGAATGCATACTTCAATCAGCCGACGCCGATTCCTGAAGATTGGGATCAGGAGGATAATGCTAGCAAACTCAAGAGGACGCCCCTTGATCAAAAGCCAATACCTGCCACTCCCCCCAAACCTTCACTGATACCCGATATAGAGCCAATTGCAAAAAATGAGCCGCCTCCCATTGTCAGCAAGGAGGCCATTCCAAGGCCAGGTCAGCAAGCGGCCGCTTCAACACCACCCCCGTTGCAGAGGGCAACACCCGCTGTTGCGCCATCCTCCGATGAGGCTGGATTGCATCGAATCTTGGCTGAGAGTATGGGGATACCTGAAGAACAGATTGCAGATCTACCCATGGCGAACCTGTTACAGAATCTTGGGCAGATACTAAGGGTCAGTGTCAGCGGCATTATGTCGATGTTGCGTGCCAGGGCACAGATGAAGGGCGAGTTCCGTATGTCCCAGACCATGATACAACCTGTTGAGAACAATCCTTTGAAATTTTCCATCACTATCGAGGATGCGTTGCGCCATATCATCAATCCCAGCCCAAGTAGCGGATACCTCCCTCCTCTGTCGGCATTCGAAGAGGCCCATGAAGATATCGAGGCGCATATGCTGGCGGTGATGGTGGGCATGCAGGCCGCCTTGCATGCTGTTTTACAGCGTTTCAAACCGGAGATCCTGGAACAACGCCTGGGTCAGCAGGCGCTGCTGGAAAAACTTCCCCTTTATAAACAAGCCAAGAACTGGGAACTCTTCACTGAACTCTATACAAAGATCGCAAACGAAGCCGAGGACGATTTCCAGCAACTCTTCGGGCGCGCATTCGCCCATGCTTATGAAGAGCAGATTCGTCGCCTGGAGTCTCTCAAACGATCTGAACCCGGTTCATCCAACGGATAAGGAAGACACGCAGATGAAAGCAAGCATAAGAAAACTACTGCATAGCTTGGGAATTCTCTACTTAGGAATGATGATGGGGTGTTCAAGTGTCTCCAGTATAACTGTAACAATGAGTGCGACCACCGGCGTCAATCCCGATATTAACAACCGCCCCTCGCCCATCGTCGCTCGCATCTATGAACTGAAGTCCTTGAGCGTCTTCAACAGTGCTGATTTTTTTAATTTGTTTGAGCAGGATGTCGCCCTGTTGGGTGATGAACTACTGATGCGGGATGAACTCCACTTTCAACCAGGAGAGGTAAAGATGCTAGAGCGGGATCTGCAACCGGATACACGTTATGTCGGCGTAATCGGTGCCTATCGGGACATTGAAAACGCCGCATGGCGCCGTTCGATCGAGATCAATTTACACGATGAAACAACCTTTGTGATAGAGTTCGAGAAGAGCGGCATCAAACTCCAGAAAAAAATTAAATAAACTACATATAAGAGCCGAACACAATGTCTTGGATGTCAAGGATTGTCTGGTCAGAGGGAATGTTCCTCAGGCCACAACATTTTCAGCAGCAGGAGCGTTTTCTGGAACATATGGTTCAAGCGCGCTGTGCTGATCTGACCCCCTTCAGTTGGGGCTTCACCCATCTGAAGATCGATAGACAGGCACTGGCCCTTGGCAGACTTGCCGTAGAGTCATGTCGTGGTGTGCTGCCGGACGGCACCACCTTCGACATACCAGGCAATGACAACCCTCCCTCGCCGTTGGATGTCCCAGCCGATCATAAAGGCAAGATTATCTATCTTGCCCTCCCCCTGTCCCGCCCGGGCACCGCGAATGTGCGCTTCGCCGATCAGGAAGAGGGCTTGGAACGTTATGTAGTGGATGAGATTGAGACCAAAGACGGCATTGCCGGCTCGACAGCCACATCCACGCTGCAGGTCGCACAGCCTACATTGAGACTGATGATCGATTCCTCACAGCTAGAGGAGTTCGCCCATCTTGCAGTAGCAAAAATTGTCGAACGCCGTTCTGACGACATGCTGGTCTTGGATGAAGATTTCATTCCACCCTGTCTCGATTGTGAAGTCTCCCCACGACTGGACGGCTATATCAAAGAGATAGAGGGTCTGTTACATCACCGTGCCGATGCCATCGCCTCACGCCTTGTTGACGGCGGCAAAGGTATCGCCGAGGTCGCCGATTTTCTGATGCTACAGGTAGTCAATCGTTTTGAACCCCTGTATACACATTACAGCGAAACCACGCCGTTACACCCGCTCGTGTTTTACCAAACATCCCTGCAGTTAGCAGGTGAGCTGGCCACCTTCACCAGCAGTAACAAGCGCCCACCCGATTTCGCCATCTATCAGCATCAGTCATTACAGGAAACATTCATTCCACTGATGCGTGAATTGCGCCGTTCATTGAGCATGGTACTGGAACAAAAGGCTGTGGCCATACCTCTCGAAGAGCGTAAGTACGGCATCCGCGTTGCGGTCATATCCGAGCGCTCGCTTTTGAGCGATGCAGTCTTTGTTTTGGCGGTAAATGCCAACCTGGCAGCAAATGTGTTGCAACGACGTTTCCCCAGTCAGACCAAGATCGGCCCGGTGGAAAAAATCCGGGACCTGGTGAATCTTCAACTCCCCGGCATCGGTCTTCGCATTCTGTCGGTCGCACCGAGACAAATACCCTATAACGCTGGCTTCAGTTATTTTGAGTTGGACAAGAACAACGACTATTGGAACCTGCTTGAAACCTCAGGAGGATGTGCCATACATATAGGAGGAGAATTTCCCGGTCTTGAACTCGAACTTTGGGCAATAAAAGGTAGCTGACAATGGATCATGACGACCCATTTGGCATGAAGCCCAATGATACTGGAGACCGTACTGTCATCCGTCCCAGACCCGGAGGTAAAGGCCCTGCTGCTCAGCCACCACCATCACCTCAAGCACCAGCAACACCACCACCACCGCAATGGACAACAGCAGCCCTCAGGCTACCGACGCGACAAGGCGCGAACAAACTGGAGGTTGCCGCCACATCCCTGCTCTCCCTATTGGGACGTTTACGCGACACAGTATCGCACCCCGACCCGGCAGCGCTGAAAAACAGTATCATCGAAAAAATCAGGGTATTTGAACGCAACGCAGAAGATCTCGGTATAGACAAGGAGACGGTCTTCTGGACCCGCTATGTATTGTGCACGACTGTCGATGAGACAGTGCTCTCTACCCCCTGGGGCAATCAAAGCCTATGGCGGGATCAAAGCCTGCTGGTAACCCTGCATAACGAGGCTTGGGGAGGCGAGAAGTTCTTCCAGCTGCTTCAGAAGCTGCTACAGAATCCCGCCAAGAATATTGAGCTACTGGAGGTCATGTATATTTGTCTCTCATTCGGCTTCGAAGGAC
>JASFJX010000155.1:0-7158 GCA_050119385.1 Candidatus Thiodiazotropha sp.
GTCGATCGTCAGGTAATTGAAAAGGAATACCGCAACAACCAGGTCAAAACTGCCATCGCTTAATTTATCGAGAGCTGTAGCAGTACCTGTCTGAAAAACAATATCCGTACTATTATTGTCCTGCTGCTCCTTTGCCCGTTTGATCATCTCTTCAGAGATATCGATCCCCAAAATGTGATTTGCACCGCGCTTCTTTAGTTGCCTGGCAAAATACCCTTCGCCACATCCCAGGTCGAGTACGGTGTCAAGTGGACCATCACTACACCAATCAAGTATAAAAGGTCGCGCTGTGTAGTCAGATAGTAAAAGGGGCATATTTCGAATCCAAAGTGAATTGGCCTGATTGTAAAGTTCTCGGTTAGAATCACACATTGCTATTGGCTCCGGGTTTGACTGGTTGCACGTTTGTGAAGATGATCCCAAAACTCCAATCGCAGAGTCAGGGCCTTATTCATACCCAGGCGAATCTGTTCGAGGTTCTCGACATCTGCAGCAATCAGGTCAGAAGCAATTCGATTTAAATCAAGAGCATGTTGATCGTCGACTATGCTGTGTAATTCAAAAAATACATAATCCTTTCGAGTTAAACCATCAAGGCTGCGCATGCCTCTAAGAAGTTTTTCGTACATAGGCTTAACAATTGACTCGGTGCCAATACCAACTGCACCTACGGCTGCAGCAGAAGAAGTGCTTTTTAAATACTCCTGCAGCTCATTTCTCCAGGCTAGTGCAACAGGCGCTGCTTCTGCAAGCATTGTGTCGCTTATACCCATTGCGGTACAGAAGCGATGATAAAGCTGAGGATGCGAAAATCCGATGATGTCTTCTATATCAATACCTTCGTCTACAAGAATCGCGGTATCGATAGCATCCAACTGGCCACCCTCTTCGTTCAGATTATGTTGTAACGCCTGTTTATGGTTAGGGTCCCCTAGTTTGTCTACAACTATCTTTAGGTACATGGGAAAGGCACTAGCATAAGCATGATACTGATACGCAAAGTCACGTAGTGCGCCAGTCGGATTTGGGTATCGCTGTTCTGCTATGTTCTTAAGCCAGACATGGTTCAATGCAGGATGTTCTCTAGCTTCCTGTAATAGAGATGTTAGCATGTCACCATAAGTTGTAGCTGCCATGCCAGGTACTCGTGATTTCGATAATTCGAGTATGTCCATTGTTTACCTCATTCATTCAAGTGCTAATATATATCCCTAGCGTTGATTTCCATCCGTGGTTGTATGATGAAGCGAATCAAAGCGGGATGCTCAGATGGTGAAAGTATCTGCGCAAATACTTGGTTATACGCAGGCCATTATTTTGTTAGCTTGAAAGGTTCGTGAATGTGACTTATTTACCATGGCTTCGATGCTATATTCCCTAGACAATATCTTTGTAAAGAACACGGTTTTTTATTCATGCAAAAAAAGAAGGACTAAAGACAACCTTTTTAGTATGTCGGCTTGAACATCACCTCCCTTACCAGGATAACTATGTTTGATTATTCAGCATCAAATAAACCATTACCTCTGGAATTTGTTATTAGGGAGTAGAAAAGAATTAGCAAGGTAAAAAGCAGCAACAGTGTACTAATATTTGGCGAAGCAGATATTCATATAATTGACAAAACCAATTATAAACTTGTAGCGTATGTCAAATATTAAAGATTAGAAGGTCATTCATGGCTGTCCCATAAAGTGATATCCCATAAAGTAATAATGCACATTCAATATCAATTAATCCATTGTACTGATGAGATTTTATTGAGAAGCATGATTGTGTATGACATGAAAAACGACAACAAGGGTTCATTGAAATATTTGTTTCTCGTCATTGCAGCGAATGCCGGAATCCAGGGGTTAGTGCACACGAGTTGAATACTGTGACAGCCTCAAATTAACTATTTATATTAGGCTCTTAATCAATTGCACGGTAGATAGTGTGACAGGTATAGCGCCTGGATACCATTATTCGCCAAAAAATGACGTTGGTAATATAACTAAAATTTTCAGAGGGAGTGGTGGGGTTAGTAGTGAATCGTATTAATTATTAATACTAGAAATAGATAACGATGGTATTATGTCATATAGTCTAAGTGAAAAAGTACCTTATACTATTTATACTGGTTTGTGTACGATGACAATCGATTGCTTTACTGACTATATGTTATGCCTGAGCGATTGTGTTAATGCTTATTTTAAACTTAAACCTAAAGATAAAGTATATTTTAGTTATCTGGTACATGGCGTTTAATTATGTGTTATGAAATATTAATTTAATGCCCTGTCCGGATGTAACTCATTAAGTAAAATAAGCCAATGTAGAATTGTGTGTCATGTGTGGTTTTAATAATGATGTAAAGATGCAAGCATATGAGTCTTTAAAAGATCATGATTGATGCGCCATGTAAATAATTACCAAAAAAGTGGGATTATTAGGGATAGTCTAGTTAAGTTACTATTTGGTTGTCTTGGAAAACCAGTACAGCACTATATAAGGGTGTTCTAGAGAAATAATTACATTACTTTAATGGGCTTTTCATATGCGCTTATTAGATAGCATTAGATATTAATTGCGCTGTGATATCATATGCCTTACACCGAAAAAGTCGACTACACGCTTTGTGGCTTATCATTGATTTTATGCACATTCAATATTGATAGGTGGTATTTCTTATGCGTAAAGAGCAAGAGCTAATAGTAGAGAATTTAAAGCGTGAGGATGGATTGATTAACTCAAGACTGTCATGGTTAATGACAGCTCAAGGGTTTCTTTTTGCATCGTGGGGGCTTGTTATTGGTTAAGCATTTAAAATAGCATTATAGCATCAACTGTTTTTGTCTGTTTGGGTATCCTTTTATGTTTGGCTACACTCTTGGTCGTAAATATTAGTCATCAATTAACTGAAAGCCTTAAACTGAAATGGAGTGAGTTAAACAGCGAAAGTGATCTCTCACCATTTGGTATTGAGTATTTTGCACCAGGAAGTGGACTTAAATATCTTGGATTAAGTTACATGCAACCATCTTGCTGCATCGTCGCATGGTGTGCTCTACTAATAATATCACATATGAACAAAAAATGATTACTCATGTCTAGTCTATACAAAAATAGATGAGAGTTATCAGGCTGTGGATGTCAGGCGTTTTACCAAATTAAAATGTGCGAAGATACGGGGTTCAATCTGGCATGGCCAGTTGATCCGCCTGAAAAGGGTAATTTAAATTGGATGGAGATAATACAGCTGATCTGTTATTAGAAGCATTCAGGCAGATTCAAACAAATCTAATGGTTCAGGTAGCTTCATGGCTGAATATTCTAGATGAATGATTCTTCAGTGAATTGGATTATTTGTGTTTCGGTGTTGGCATCATCGAGATGGATTCTTAAAGTTAAAGTGTTAGCTATAAATTCTTCAGGTGATCGAGCATCAGGATTATCAGTGCTTATTTCGTCAAGGTAAACTGAAGGCTATTTAATGATAGTGTTAGAATCATCGTCAGAGATACATCACTATGGCGGCCGGACTCTAGCCTACCGCTGCCAGCAGGTAATATATGTTCGACCACGCAGGGAATGTATGGGAATGTTGTCTAAACAAGTATGAAAGCCTAGATGATTTCACCATCGATATTTCGGGTGAGTCTAGAGTGTTGTGCGATGGCTCATGTGACTGCGATTAGCGCAGCGCGCGTGTGGATTGCAGTCTTGATGACTTCCTGAACTTCCGCTGCTATTAGGTTTGATTTTGTGGAGTGTGTGCGTCTCCAATTCGCTGACCACGGCTCTGCTGTGTCACTGACTCTACGGGCTGGGTGCCTTAACCAGAATATATCAACAGCTCACTTTATAAAAGTAATTACCCAGTGGTTTTTATATGAGATATTACTGGAATATTTGCAAAGAACAAAGTGTAAACAACTAACGCTGAACGCGCTCTCGTGCCGGTCTCGACGCCCAGCTGCGGTATTTAGTCAACCGTCAAAAGCTTAAACGATTCACTTAATCACTAATCCGCATCTGAACGGCAATCCCGGCACGATTATCGCTTTCCAGGATTAAACCTCGGCTACGCCTATCACATAGTTCTTTCCGTAATATTTGGCGCACTTCGGACAGGTCGTGTAAAAAAAATAGGTCTTTTTGACCTGTTTGCCTTGGCTCTGGACGAAGGTCTTTAACTCTTTCTGCCATTTTGGTGTGTTTTTATAAGGTCCCTCGAATAACTTTGTCATAAAATCACCGGTTATGCGCACCATCTCCTGTCCAGGCACATCCTTGGTGACAGAGAAAAGATGTTCTGCGCGCCAAGCCGATGTGTCATGGGACAATACAATCAATTGTTCCATGTCAAAGGCGCCTGCTGCCTCAATAGCGTCAGAGGTCTTGGGATAAACGGTTCCCATATTGAGCGGGATGTGAAAAAAACTGCGCGTCTTGGCTTTGACGAACAGCTTATCCACAAAGTGTAAGTCCTGTCCGTCCCAGCCCTCAGGTCTGAACCTGGGGCAACAATTTGTGGGATTCTCGCTCGCGTCGTATCTGGGTAATGCATTGGCTTCCATCTTTGTCTCCTTTTCCTGCTGCGGTCTCTGTATTGTGTTTTAAGTATAGTCGTCTTCTTTAGCAAGGGGCGACAAGAAGGCCCTGAACCTACCTATTAAGATGCCGGGTTAATAGTATTTAGTTAGCTTCAGTTATCACAGAGATTAGTTAATATGTCCTCAAATAAAACATAATTGTGATCTTTGGCAACTGTCATTGCTGCTTTTATCAAGTCTTGTGCGGGCCCATCTTCCAGCTCCTGCAAAAGCGCCGGATACACTGTTTCATAATAATACCATTCCGGTTCGACGATAATCCGAAATTGAATCTTACTCCCACAAACACCATTTACTTGCCAGGGAACCTGTAAAGTTAAAAAGCCACCTGGTTCCAGTCTTGTGTCGCTGAATTCGATCCAGCGTCCATTTTCAATTTGCATCTCTCTTAATATGGTTTTTTCAAAACTCCCGCTGGGTATGGGGCGACTGGCTGAGTCGAGAAGAATACCGATCACTCGAATCCGCGGAACGATGTAAGTTGGAAATCGATGACCGATACCTGTCGAGCGGATAACGATAACACCCGTCTCCTCCATCTTATTGGTGTTGATTGTAAGACCATGCCGAACCATGTCCGGGTCATGGATACCACGAAACAGATGCGCCTGGTCAGGCATATGGCAAGTTTGGCAAGTCTCACCACGACTTGGATATGAACTATCAAGCCATTCACGATAGGTGTCTTGTAAAGGTTTGCCATTGATTGAATGGGATGTACTGAATTGATGGCAAGTGGCGCAGAACTGACTGTCACGCAACAGGGGGTTGATATGGGTTTGATTATGGATACGTTTATGTCCGGGTTTAGGCAAAGAGAAGGACGGTGCGTGCAAAATGCCATCACGCAGATGACACGCAGCACAAAAGACACCATGATTAGCCAACAGATCCGGGGGCTTACTCTCCATGATTCTTTCGAGCCCAATCTGAAATAAGGGTTCCTGTTGGTCAGCCATCGGAGCATGACAGGCAATACAGCGGGCAGCTTCCGTCTCAGTGTAGTCTGCTATTTGACCTATCAGGCCCGGGGAGAATGCCTGGGCATGTCGACTGTTGGACCAATCAGTGTATTTGTCCGCATGACACGTACCACATGCTTCGGGTCTTGGTGGCAATGGATCTTGGAATGGAATGGGTATTTTCCAGTAGTCTATGGAGGCTGGTGTCCAGCTGACTTGACCCTGTATAGAAGCAGGCAAGAGTACAATCCAGATAAACAAGAGATGGTGCCATCCAATCGTCGGGTATCCTCGTGACATCTTTCGTGACATCTCTTCGTGACAGACATTTATTCGAACATGATCATCTGCTCTTTTTTAGCCTCCGGTTACAGATCAAGGCTCTGCGCGCATTGCGGCGAACAATTAATCTGCCGATGACCGGAATACGATCTGGTCAGTATTCTTTCGAATCAGATCGAGCAGGGGTATATTCAGGTAGCGCCAGCCGGAGCCGAAGGAGTAGAGCAGGATGGCTATCATAAGTGCGCTGTAACTCCATGCCCAGGCGGTTTCATCCCAGCCGAAAGTAAAGGCCAGATATTCAGGAATGGTCACGAAGTCAGTCAGCGGTTCGCCGAACACCAGCGCATCAACCTTTTCCTGGAACAATGTATAGGGGAGGTAACCGATATAGAAGCCTGGCAGGGCGGCGAGGGCTGTAGCATAACCCAGTCCCAGCCGGGCATAGGTTCTCACCTCACAGCCGATCATGAATACGGCACCGATGGCTAGCAGTGGGCCTCCGAAGATGTGGCCCCAATAAAGACCAGCATCACCGGCTTCGCCTACTGCATTGGGCATATTACCGAAGCCGCTGGTCCAGGCATACATCAGGAACAGGTTGAAGACGACGATGGCCACCATGAAGCCCTGCAGTGGCAGCAGACCGCGGAACATCATGAAGGTTGAATGGGGGACGCCACGTTTTGTGTAGAAGTCTGGTTTTGAGAACACCGCTTCGGGTGCCATGACCGAGCACTCGGTACCAAAGCCGCATTTTGCGATACCGAATCCGAGCAGTAGACCGGCCAGCATCAGCCAGGCTATGCTCCAGCCCAGTTCGCCGGCACTGCCTGATATCTCGTAGGTGAAGATAGCATAATAGAGCGGTAGGGCGAAAAAAACGATCAGAAACAGGTTGAGTAATATCCTTAGCGGATCGAACAGCGGTTTGTAGCCGGGTACATATCCGGGATTGGGATTGTTACAGTCATTGCAGTGAGTCTTTGCCACCTCATAGGTGTCCTGATGCCGGAAATGGCCGCCGACCCCGATCTTCATGGCGAACATGAAGGCCAGAAACGCAAAAGGGATGCCGGCGAGCAGTACCGCCCAGCTGGCGATACTCATGGCCGGGATGCCGCCCAGAAAGTGATGGGTGGTGCAGCCACCGGCAATACGGGTGCCGAACGAAAACAGCAGACCACCGGTAAAGGAGAGCAATAGCATGCGCCATTGATAGCGCACCCAGGCTCGCGACTCCTTTTCAGCTGTCGCCACCAAGCGTGCACCGAGTACGGCCCCGATGATCACCCAATGGATACCCGGTTCGTAGA
>JASFJX010000156.1:0-7090 GCA_050119385.1 Candidatus Thiodiazotropha sp.
TGGCAGGATTGGGTGAGAATACACAAGGTACATCCCTTTGCTAATTTTAATGCTGGTTGACATAGCGAAATTATACCATTTCTCTGGGCAAACAACAGGATAGATGTGACAAAGTAGAACTAAGATCTACTGCTTTTTAGTACTGCATTTCCAATGATATTTCCATTTTACTGGAGGACACTTCAAATCGCGCATCTTTGAAATCTGGCGGTCCAAAGCTCCCTTTAGCATTATTAGATGCAGCAGTGCCCTCTTTTGGAATGCCCATAAAATTGACTTTCATTTTTCCATCGTTGTCCTCATCGTGCATTGCGCTAATTGCATAGTGCCCGTAAGGAATGGATTGAAATACAACAACAGCCTTGCCATTTTTGATTGTACTTCTGATCAATTGAAGTGCTTTTTGTGATTTATCCGGATAACCTTCTTCGCTATTAAATAACGCCACTTCTACGATCCCGTTTCCATTCCTAACTCCCTCAACTGAAACTTCAATAGATCCGGTCTGAGCAGCAAGTAATGGCAAACTGAATAACATTAGGCAGGTTAAAAATACAGCAGTTACAATTTTTTTCATATCATTTCTCCTAAACATAATTTGCGCTAAAGCCATAAAGAAACATCCACTAGGTGAATACCAATAT
The DNA here is from genome assembly GCA_050119385.1 of Candidatus Thiodiazotropha sp. Classification (GTDB taxonomy): domain Bacteria; phylum Pseudomonadota; class Gammaproteobacteria; order Chromatiales; family Chromatiaceae; genus Thiodiazotropha. The sequence goes on from JASFJX010000156.1 coordinate 645, forward strand.
TTTCTATTTTTCGGTCATGTGTAGAGAAGGTTGATACGCAACTCAAAGTTTAGGGATTTTAATATTCGCATTTCCTATATCTACTCAATCGCTATCAATAAAAACTGAATTAGTATTCAGAACATTCAACTCAGGAAATCTAATTGTTTCACTTACATTAATCCTCATCGAACTAAATTCTGAAAACTAGCTTAATGATGATGTCTACCAACCTTAGTTACTTGTGCGTTGCCTTTATTTGATGATAGTATGCATACGCAACAATTGCAAGCGCAAATGTAGCTATGTCTAAGGTTATATGCATAATTAGCATAAATTAGATAACTTGAGGGAGTATTATGCGTAACAAAACATCCAAAAATATCAGAGAATCTAGTCTTGGATGGATGCTCAAGTCGCTGAGCGCATGCATGGATAAGAAAGTACAACATGATCTTAGTAAACATAATCTTACACAGGCTCAGTTTGGAATAATGATGACGTTGCTGGAGGAGGATGGCATTTCCCAAAGTGAGATTGGTAGTCGAATAACTATGCCTGGTTATGCGACAACCCGTAACCTTGATTCTTTGGAGGATATGAAGCTACTGGAACGGCGTCAAGATCCAACTTCACGCCGAAGTTATTGTATTTATTTAACAGATAAAGGAAGGGCTGTAGCACCTGAACTCTATAAAATAGTTAAGGGTGTTAATAAAGAACTTGTTATGCCATTTTCAAAAACTGAAGTAGAGCAATTTACAGTACTTCTAAAAAAATTATTGGCAAGCTGGAATGAAAATGATAGCCAATATTAATATGTAGTTCGTGGTTCATTTCTTAATCAAATGAGGTTGTAAGAACTTTTAACGTCCAACCGATGCTATTTTGCCTTGTTTTTTGTGCCGAGTGCTTTTTTATGCCAGGAACTACGCCATCAGACTAGTATGTGCAACAGTTGCACTTGCAATTCTCGCGAATGTGGGTTATATTCCTAGATCTTAATAATCTGGAGAGCCACATGAATCGTTATCATCCTATTTTGGTTGTTTAACATTGGCTGATCGCCATTATGATCTTCATGGGGTTGATCATGGGGAATAACGTTCTCAGTGAAACTGCCAATACTGATCCACAAAAACTGTTTTATCTAAAAATGCATATGTCAGCCGGTTTACTGATACTGATTTTGATGATCACTCGTCTAGTCGTGCGTTTTATTACGGCAAAGCCGCCACCTGCGGATATAGGTAATAGCCTTCTGAACAAGCTTGGTGTTACTACACATTATCTTTTCTACATTAGTAGTAATTTTGATGGCGGGCAGTGGTCTTGCTATTGCAAATATGGCTGGATTACTGGAGATCGTGTTTAGTGGGTCTGGTGTGCCGTTACCTGCAACATTTGATGAATATCCGCCGTGTATAGCGCACCGTACCTTAGGTTTTGTGTTACTGCTCCTGATTATTGGACATATGGTTGCGTTTATTAACCACCAATTTTTTCGTAAAGATGGCCTGTTTTCGCGTATGTTGTTTGGGCATCCCAGGTAGCAAGTACAACTAACTAGACTAGATCAGGAGATACACCATGTTAAGAAAATCTATGCTGTTCATACATGTGGTTGGAACAATAATGTATATTGGAACGGTTTTGGCTCACATCGCATCCAGTATTATTGCGGGTACAAATGTTGAGGCTGTATACCATACGGCTATATTCCAGGAGGCAACAGCATATATTTTCATCCTTCCAGGAATTGTTCTTAAAACCATATCTGGCTTTGTCATGTTCGCACAATATAAGCAGAAACCAGTGTGGTTAAAAATCAAAATTGCCTTGGCTGCTTTTCTTGCATTTAATGCCTTTTTTCTTTTGACACCATTGATGCCTGAATTATGTATGCTAGCTGAAGAGAGCCTTAAGGCAGGTGTTCTGACGGATGCCTATAAGGCAAAAGAACATACCGCTATGCTTGTAGGAATGAGCAATATTATACCTCTGATTCTAGCTGTGGTTTTGGGTGTGTTCAAACCGCGCCTAAAAGGAAAAAATACGGAACTTGCCACGGCATAACTGACAGGCAAAGATTGTATATATATTAGATTCTGCCTACTTATGAATAGAGAAGGAAGTACTATGGTTCGCCAAATAATCCCAATTCCACTTTTAGCAACCATCTTACTAGTAGGCTGTGATAATCAACCCCCTTTGGATGAAATAGAAACAATCAGACCCATTAAAACCATTACTCTTGGTGATCCTGCTAGTGCTATTCAGTTGCGAAGATTTCCCGGTCTTATTCAAGCGAAAAATGCCACAGAACTTTCATTTGAATCAAATGGTAAGGTAACTGAAATACATGTTGATGCCGGTGATCAAATAAAGGATGGGCAAGTACTTGCACGTCTGGATGATGAGACCTTCCGCCTTAATCTCGAATCAGCGGAGGCGGATTTAAAAACAAGTCAGTCGGCATATCAAAAAATCAGTAAAGACTATCTGAGAAAAAAGGAGTTACGAAAAAAGGGGTATGTTTCAGCATCTGATCTTGATCATGCAGTAGCAGATAGAGACAGTGCGCTTTTGAGTATTAAAAGCGCACAAAGCAGACTAGCCATTGCCCAAAAGGAGTTAAACAACACAGTGCTGAAGGCGCCATTTGATGGGTATATTTCAAATCGCCTAGTTAATCCTCATACTGAAGTCTCGGCAGGGCAGATCCTTTTTGAAGCTGATGCAATGGGTAAACTCGAAGTTGAGCTTAAAGTTCCAGAGAACCTGATTGGGAAGATAAATCAAGGTAAGACAGGTACCGTGTACATTTCAAATCGCGATAAGAATCCACTGCAAGGGAAAGTCACCCAGGTTGGAACGCGTGCTCAAGAAGGGAATGCATTTTTGGTCATGTTTGAATTATTTGAGACACCGGACTGGGTCTACTCTGGTATGAGTGCAGAAGTTGCCATCAATGTTGCGGATGAACAGATGCAAGGCGGCTTTCTGCTTCCTGCGTCCGCTATATTACCGGACCCGAATAAAGCGCTTCACTATGTGTTTGTCTATGATAATGAATCCGGAACAGTGAGGAAAACAGCTGTAACAACATCGGGTGGACGGGATCAGAAAGCGCTGATCATTGCAGGTGTTAACAAAGGTGATATTGTCGCGATAGCCGGTGCTAGCTTCCTTTCAGATGGCATGAGGGTCAGACTGCTCTCAGACAAGCACTAATCCAGAGCGGAAACTGATATGAATCTCTCACCTTTTTCCATTCACCACTCACGTGTGACGCTGTTTCTCGCTATATTCATTACCATTTCCGGCATTGTCCTGTACCTTGATTATCCCAAGCAGGAAGATCCGACCATTACTGTCAGGGAAGCTATTGTATCCACTCAATATACTGGTATGTCACCTCAGCGAATAGAGCATCTGATTACTAGACCTCTGGAAGAGAAAATCCGGGAAATTGCAGAAGTAGATATCATCACCTCTGAATCAAAATTGGGTACCAGCATTATCCATGTAATAATCAGAGATGAAGTGAAAAATCTCCCTAGTATATGGGAAAAATTACGCAATAAAGTCAATGATGTAAAAGGTAATTTGCCGGATGGTAGTGTGGGGCCATGGATTAATGATGAGTTTGGCCTAACGGCCGTTGCCACCGTAGCTCTTTTGAGTGACGGTTTTTCTTTGGCTGAGATGCGTCAAACAGCACGTGATATCCGGGATAATCTGTATGCACTCGAAGGCATTAAGCGTGTTGAGATTTATGGTATTCAGGAAGAACAGATAGTTATTGAACTGAAAAATAGTAAAATTGCAGAATTGGGTATCACACCGGTTACTATTAGGAATGCTCTTCAACAACAGAACGTGTTGCTTACAGGCGGCTCAGTCAATATTACCGGTAGGAATTTTGCCATAGAGCCTACAGGCAACTTTGACAATGTTGAGCAAATTGCTTCATTATTTATAAAGATTCCTAATACAGATCAGAGCCTGGAATTGCGCGACATAGCCCAGATCCGGCGCGACTATGTCTCCCCGCCAGAAAAACCCGTCTATTACAATGGGCAGCAAGCCATAATCCTGAGTATTTCTGTTCTGGATGGCACAGATGCAGTGACTTTCGGTAACCATCTTAAGCAGCGAATTAAAGTGCTGGAAAACCAACTGCCTATAGGATATTTGCTCCGGTTTGCTACCTTCCAGCCGGATTTAATTGACAAAGCTGTTAATGGTGCCGTCATCAATCTGGGACAAACCATCGTTATCGTCCTTGTTGTAGTCATGTTCTTTCTAGGTATTCGCACAGGGTTGATCGTGGGCTCATTTGTGCCGATGGTTATGTTATTTGGCATGTTAACGATGTCGATATTAGGTATTGAACTACAGCGTATATCCATTGCCTCAATGATCATCGCACTAGGCATGTTGGTCGATAACGGAATTGTTGTGGCACAGGATATTCAGTCTCGTATGCAAAGTGGTACGGATAGACAAACCGCTGCCCTGGAAGCAGGGCGTACACTGACGATTCCTTTGTTAACCTCATCATTGACTACGATTCTTGCATTCATGCCTTTGATGATGATGGTAGGTGCAGCTGGTGAATATACCGGTTCGCTCAGTTATGTAACGGCAATTCTGATGGTTGGATCGTGGTTACTGGCCATGCTTGTAGTGCCCCTTGCTTCGGTCTGGTTTATGAAAGTGAACTCGGGACCGCCAGCAGAATCCAATTATAATACTCAATTCTATCGTATGTATCGTAGCGCACTACACTGGGTACTCGGTCATCGATTGATTGTGGGTGTTCTCATTATTGCCTCTCTTGGCATGGCTGTTGTAGGTTTTGCGCAGGTCCCAAAAGAGTTCTTTCCAAAAGGTGACCGTAATCAATACTTGATCTACCTAGATCTTCCTGCAGGTACCCAATCAGATATTGTTGCTGATCAGATTCATCAACTCAACGGATGGTTGCTTGATAAAAAACTAAACCCTGAGATTACTAGTACTATCAGCTATATTGGACAGGGTGGCCCCCGTTTCTACTCTGCATTAGCGCCGGTAGATCCGGACTCTCATCGCTCATTTACCATCGTCAATCTTGAGCATAGCAATCAAGTCAAAGCACTGATTGGTCGAACGCATAATCACATTTTGAACAATTTTCCAGATGCTCGTGGTCATGTGAAATCCATGTGGCTCGGGCCTAGTGAAACCGGACTATACGAAGTTCGAATTTCAGGGCAGAATTTAGACACCTTGGAGAAAGTTGCTGAGCAGTTCATGATTGAGTTGAATGCTCTGGATGGCACTATCGATGTAAAGCATGACTGGGAGAATCCGCTATTCAAGTTTGAAGTCATCATTGACCAGGCTCGTGCACGCCGAGTCAATGTCTCATCGTCTGATATAGCACAGGCAATGAATGCCTTTGTGGATGGCTCTCACATTTCTGATTATCGAGAAGGCGATAATGTCATTCCCATTATTGCGCGGGGATTGGAAGCTGAGCGGTCTATTGCCGGAAGTTTGTGGAATCTCGTTATCTTTTCCGAACAAAACTCTGAGGGAGTTAGCTTGGGTCAGGTGGCAGATATTCGTGGCTTGGGGCAATACAGCCGTATCAAGCGCAGGAATCAACAACGGACTATTACGGTTCAGGCAAAACACGTCAAAATGAAAGCGGCGGAAATTCACAAACAAATGAAGCCGGCCCTTGATCGATTGGCTGACTCATTACCGGCTCACTATTCTATTGAACTTGGTGGCGAACTTGAGGGTTCTTCAGATGCACAGAAAAAGCTTGCCACTTGGATGCCAATCGCCTTTATGTTGATTGCTGCGTTACTCGTCTGGCAGTTCAACTCCTTTCGGCGGGCCATAGCCATCCTGTTAACCATACCATTAATTATTGTTGGCGCTGTGATTGGTTTATTGACAATGAAAGCAGTGTTCGGGTTCATGACCATTCTTGGCCTCTTGGCATTGGCGGGAATTATCATCAACAATGGCATAGTAATGATCGATCGAATAGAGGAAGAACGTAATGCCGGAATTGATCCTTATGATGCGATCATATTGGCAGCTCAGTCTCGTTTACAGCCTATTTTGCTGTCTGTTGCAACAACTGTTCTTGGATTATTGCCTTTGATTATCTACAAAGATCCGCTTTTTTACGGCATGGCTTCAATGATGGCGTTTGCGCTTTCAGTGGGGACAGTCTTGACACTAGGAGTAATACCTTTGCTTTATTCTATTCTCATGGGTGTGAGAAAGAACGACGAAGTGTGATGATTTTGAGAAATAGAAAGGCACATTCTAGTTCTACTTTGTCACATCTAACATTCTGATTCAAAAAGGATACGGCGCATCCAAACATACAGAATCTCTCGTCAATCCACTCCAGCAATCTCTTACTTTCTCTTATGTGATTCGATAGCAGATTGTCG
>JASFJX010000157.1:0-7070 GCA_050119385.1 Candidatus Thiodiazotropha sp.
GTGTTGGAATCCACCGAGTTCGATGATCAGCTACATGGTTACAGCGGCGAGGACAACCTGATCCGGGGCGAAGGTGGCAATGACACCCTGTATGGCCGGGAAGGTGACGACGCACTCTATGGCGGTGACGATAACGACACCCTCTATGGCCGGGCTGGAGATGACCTGCTCAGCGGCGAACGGGGTGACGATACCCTGTACGGTGAAGCCGGCGATGACGAGCTTCAAGGTGGCGTGGGTAGCGATGTCCTTCGGGGAGGCGATGACGATGATAGGCTTTACGGTGGCCTGAACAGCGACACGCTCTACGGCGATACGGGAGACGACACCCTGATCGGTGATGAGGGCAATGATACTCTGTATGGCGGTAACGGTAGCGATATCTACTATTTCGAACGGGGTTTCGGTCAGGATACTGTCAATAACGGTACATTCAGCTCGGATGCCATTACCAGCCGCACCGATGCGATTGAGTTCGGTGACGACATCAGTGCCGCCGATATCTTGGTGCGCCGAACAGGTAACGATCTCTACCTCTATCTGAGCGGCACCGAAGACAGGGTAAGGGTTTATAACTATTTTTCTACAGACGCCAGCACCAAATACGCGGTGGACGAGGTCCGTTTCGCCGACGGAACCGTGTGGACGATCGATACCCTCAAGACCCTGGTTCAGGAGTCCAGCGGACACGATGACACCCTCTATGCCTACACTAGCGGAGAGACCCTTTATGGGGCAGGGGGCAATGATACCCTTACTGGTGAAAGCGGCAGTGATCAGCTATGGGGTGAAACAGGGAATGATACGCTCTGGGGCAACGATGGTGATGATACCCTGCAAGGCGGTGTGGGCAACGACACCCTCTATGGTGGTGCCAATGACGACACCCTGATCGGCGATGTGGGGGATGATACCCTGTATGGCGGCAACGGCAGCGATATCTACTACTTCGAGCGGGGTTTTGGTCAGGATACCCTTGATAACGGTACATACAGCTATGATGCCATCACCAGCCGCACCGATGCGATTGAGTTCGGCGCCGATATCAGTGCCACCGATATTTTGGCACGGCGAGGCGCAAGCAACGAGCTCTACCTCTACCTGAGCGGCACCAACGACTGGGTAAAGGTCGTCAACTATTTTACTACAGACGCCAGCACCAAATACGCGGTGGACGAGATCCGTTTCGCCGACGGTACGGTGTGGACGATCGATACCGTCAAGACCCTGGTGCAGGAGTCCAGCGGACACGACGATACCCTGTATGCCTACACTAGCGGAGAGACCCTGTATGGCGCGGGGGGCAATGATACCCTCACTGGTGAAAGCGGAAGTGATCAGCTATGGGGTGAAGCAGGGAATGATATGCTCAGGGGCAACGATGGCGATGATACCCTGCAAGGCGGTGTGGGCAATGACACCCTTTACGGAGGTGCTAATGACGACACTCTGATCGGCGATGTGGGCGATGACCGCCTCTATGGCGGCGATGGCAGCGACACCTACTACTTCGAGCGGGGTTTCGGTCAGGATACCATTGATAACGGCACATATAGCTCTGATGCCATCACCAGCCGCACCGATGCGATCGAGTTCGGTGCCGATATCAGTGCCGCCGATATCGTGGCGCGCCGCACAAGTACCTCTCTCTACCTCTATCTGAGTGGCAGCAACGACAGGATACAGGTTAATAGCTATTTTTCTACAGACGCTAGCACCAAATACGCCGTGGACGAGATCCGTTTCGCCGACGGTACGGTGTGGACGATCGATACCGTCAAGACCCTGGTGCAGCAATCCACCGGACACAACGATACCCTGTATGCCTACACTAGCGGAGACACTCTGTATGGGGCAGGGGGCAATGATACCTTCTATGGTGCAAGCGGTAGTGATCAGCTATGGGGTGAAGCAGGGAATGATAGGCTCTGGGGCAACGCTGGGGATGATCAATTACTGGGTGGTGTGGGTGATGACACCCTGATTGGTGGTGCAAATAACGATACCCTGACGGGCGGCGCTGGAGATGACACGCAGTATGGTGGCGCTGGCAGTGATACCTACTATTTTGATCGAGGTTTTGGGCGGGATACGATCAATAACTACAGCTATGGCGGTTATAGCGATTCGGTTAGCGACCGCACCGATATTATTGAGTTCGGTGCGGAGATAGATCCTTCGGAGATCTGGGTCAGCGAGGGTAGTTCCGAAAACCTGATCTTGTCCCTTGTGGGCACCAACGACCGGATCACAGTTGAAAATTACTTCAGTAGTAGTGGCGACAGCAAATATGTGCTCGATGAGATTCGCTTTGCCGACGGCACCGCCTGGAGCTACAGCGATGTGGTCGAGCGGCTCTCCACCGAGACCCTGCCCGATGGGCTGACCCTTGAGGGTAGCGAAGCCGATGACCTGCTCACCGGCGACGAGGGGAACGACACCCTGAGGGGTTACGAGGGGAATGATGAACTGATCGGCCTTGGTGGTGTGGATAGTTTCTACGGCGGCGCCGGAAACGATCTGCTGCAAGGCGGCGATGGCGTCGATACCCTTCGGGGCGAAGGGGATGACGATACCTTGGAAGGCGGGGCGGACAACGACTACCTCTATGGCGGCGCCGGCGACGACACACTGACCGGCGGCCTGGGCGATGATACCCTCAGAGGCGATGCGGGCAACGATATCTACTATTTCGCCTCCGGATTTGGTCAGGACACCATCAACCATCAATCTAGCGCAGGTGACGCAGAGGCGGATATTGTCCAGTTTGCTTCTGACATCAGCGAAGATTCCGTTCAGGTCTATCGCGGCTCCGGCGATGAGCTGATTCTGCGCTTGGCCGATACCAACGATAGCCTCACAATCTCTGCCTACTTCCGCAACGACGGCGTACGTGACGGCAGCAGCTATGAGAATACGGTGACCGAGATCCAGTTTGCCAGCGGCACGGTCTGGAGCCTCGACGATGTGAAGGCCCTCGCCCAGCAATCCAGCGAGGCCAACGACATCCTCTACAGCTATGCCGCGGGTGGCGAACTCTACGGCGGCGGCGGTGATGACACCCTCCATGGGAGCGCCGGTGCCGATCAACTCTTTGGCGGGGACCAAAGCGACAGGCTGAATGGCAATGCAGGCAGTGATCAGTTGGAGGGCGGCACAGGCAATGACACCCTCCATGGCAATGCCGGGGATGATATCCTGATCGGTGGCGTCGGCAACGATACCCTGTATGGCGATGAAGGCGACGATATCTATCACTTCGAGCTGGGCTTCGGTCAGGACACAATCTATCGAAGCTACCAAACCACCATCGATGAAAGCGATGTCATCCGTTTTGGCGCCGGGATCACAACCGAGGATATCCGGGCCTATCGGAGTTCAAATAACCTGGTACTCGAACTGACAGACACCGGCGACCGGGTGACCGTTTCGGGCTATTTCACTGATGACGCCATCCAGCTTTCCTCGAACCACTACTACCCTGCAATCACCGAGATTCAGTTTGCCGATGACACGGTGTGGAGCATCGATGACGTCAAGGCGCTGGTACAGCAATCCACCGAGGCGAATGAGAGCCTCTACAACTATCAGGTCGGCGGCCCACTGTATGGCGGTGAGGGTGCGGATAGCCTGTATGGCAACACCGGTGTCGATCAACTTTTTGGTGATCAGGGTAAGGATTACCTGTACGGCAGGGAGGGAGACGACCAGCTGGAGGGAGGGACTGGTGACGACACCCTGCGCGGTGGAGAGGGTGAAGACACCCTGATTGGCGGTGTCGGTGATGACAGCCTCTATGGGGATGCGGGTAATGACACCTACTATTTTGAGCGAGATTTTGGTCGTGACACCATTAATGCCTATCACAAATACGCCGTGGATGAGGTGGATAGCATCCAGTTTGCCTCCGATATTGCCGAGCAGGACATCCATGCCTACAGAAGCTCCAGCAGTCTGATTCTGGAACTGATCGGTACAAACGACAAGATTACGGTCACCAACTTCTTCAGCAGCGACGCCATCCCGGACGCGAGCAGTTACTTTCAAAGCGCGATCAGAGAAATCCACTTTGGCGACGGCGCCATCTGGAATGTGGACGATGTCAAGGCTCGGGTGCAGCAGTCCAGCGATGGGAACGACACTCTCTACAGCTACGATGTGGGCAATGAGCTGCGCGGCGGCGAAGGGCAGGACACCCTCTACGGCGCCGATGGCGAGGACCATCTGCTGGGCGAATTGAACGATGATACGCTGCATGGAGGCGCAGGTGACGATCTACTCCAAGGCGGCGAAGGCAGTGATACGCTTTACGGCAATGATGGTGATGACACCCTGGAAGGCGGGCTGGGTGATGATAACCTGCGCGGCGGTGATGGTGATGATCTCCTCAAGGGAGGCAGCGGAGGGGACACGCTCTTGGGTTCTGATGGCGATGACATCATGCTCGGTGGAGCGGGTGATGACGCCCTCATTGGTGGGTCAGGTAACGATACCTACCGCTTCGAACGGGGATTCGGCCATGACACAATAAATAATAACACCTACAACGACGACGCCAATGCCGACCGCCTGGACGTCATCGAGTTCGCCGCGGGCATCACCCCCTCAGAGATCAGTGTGGGACGTGACTACAACAACCTGATCCTGGAGATTGTCGACAGCGATGACCGCCTGAGCGTTCTCAACTATTTCTCAAGCGATGGCGCCAGTAAATATTTCATCGACGAGATCCGCTTCGCCGACGATACCGTTTGGGGGCTGAGCGATATCTATGCCCGTGTCAATGAAGTGACTCAGCTGCTGCGCACGACCCTGAGCTGGCCGGCGGATGCAGCCCAGCAGGATCTGCGGGTTTTTGTCAGTATCGACGACACGGCCTTCTCCCCCTTGGCTCTCGACGAAGGCCAATATCGGTTGGTGCTGGACGATCTGGCCCGGGGCGAGCACAGCTATCGTATCGAGTACCGGGATGCCCTGGGTAATGTAATCCGTCAGGGCAGTGGTCGTTTTCAGGTCCAAGAGAGCGGCAGCGCGCAACAGGTGGCGGTACTGGACAGCGTGTCAGCCCGGGAAGATTCTCGCGCCACCCGTTATTTCTATGACGATGACGGCAAGTTGATAGCGCAGCTGGATGCGGACGGCTATGTCACCGAGTACCGCTACGACGGAGCGGGCCGGCAGGTGGAACAGATCCGCCGGGCCGAGCCCCTGGACGTGGGTCGTCTCTACCGCAGCGATAGCGTCCTGGATGATAGCCCGCTGGCTTATTGGAAGTTCGATGAGACAGACGGATTGGTCGCCCGGGATGTGAGCGGCAACGGCCTGGACGGCTATTACAACGCCGATGTGGGGCTAAATGAAGTGGGCGCGGTCAGCGGTGGCGGTACTGCCATCAGCATTGACGGTGAGTCGGGCACGCTTGTGGATCTTGGCAACGATGCCTCCTTACAGATCGATCGCGGTACGGTGGAGGCCTGGATCAATACCAGTGAGAGTAGTTACGGCACGATCCTGGAGAAAATGGGCGCCTACTCCCTCTACCTCTACAACAATGAGCTGGTCGCCTACAACGGCAGCAGCGGTACGCGTATTTATTCGGGAGTCGACCTGGTCGATGGCCAGTGGCACCATATCTCGCTGACCTTCGATTCCGGCGTGGAGAACGGTACCCGGCTCTATGTCGACGGTGTGGAAGCGGCTGTCGGTACCCTGACAGTGGCGAATCAGGACAACAGCCTAAAGGTTGGCGGCAGGTACGTAACCTCGGGTCGATTTGCCGGCCTGGTCGACGAGGTGGCGGTCTTCGACCGGGTGCTGAGCGCGGATCAGATCCTGTGCCATGCGGACCCCACGGGGCGTGTCGCCGCGGACAACCTTGGCCAGGCATTGACCAGCATCACGCCAACGGCGAGCGACGCGGATCAAAGCGAGTATCACTTCTACAATGCCCGTGGCCAGCGCATCGGCAGTCTGGATGCCCAGGGCTTTCTCACCGGTTATACCTATGACGTGGCGGGCAACCTGACCCAGAGCACCCGCTACAGCGGTGTGATCGACGATTACGACCCGACGGCAGACACCTATGCCAGCTTGCAGGCCCGCGCCAGCGGGACGCAGGATCGCACCACGGCGAGCGAGTACGATGCCCTGAACCGGGTCAGCGCCGAGACCGATATCGCCAGCGGCACCCGCAGTGAGTATAGCTACGACGCGGTGGGCCAGCGGATCAGCGAGACCCACGGCCTGACGGCGGATGGTGATACCGGCGAGGCCCGCAGCCGGCGTTATCGCTACGACCTGCAGGGGCGTCTGACCGGTGAGCTCAACGGCGAGGGCAGCGCTCTTTATCACGACGGACTCAGCGATGCCGAGGTCACGGCGCTCTATCAGCAATATGGGCTGAGCTACACCTACGATGAGGCGGGGCGACGCCTGAGCACCACCGACGCCAATGGTCACACCACCACCTACCTGTATAACGAGGCCGGGCAGCTGACCCATAGCGTCAACGCCCTGGGCGAGGTATTGGAGGCGCGCTACAACCCCTTCGGCGAACTCCAGGAGAGCCTGCTCTACGCCCAGCGCATCGACACCACCGATCTGCAAGGGGGGCTGGCCAGCTCGGCGCTGTTGAGCACGATCGCGGCCATGGCCGACGCCGAGCAGGATCGCCACATCACCTATACCTATGACCGCCTGGGGCAACAACAGGCCCGGATAGACGCGGAAGGCTATACCACCCGCTGGGCCTACAACGCCTATGGTGAACTGATTTCTGAGAGCCGCACCCTGGAGCTGGCCACGACCGACAATGGGCTGAGCGAAGACCGTGTGGTGACCGACCGTTACGCCTACAACAAGCGCGGCCTGCTCACCGAGACCCTGCGCGACGCCAATGGCGAACAAGCCACCAGCCGCATCCGTTACGATGCCTTCGGGCGTGTGGTGGAACAGATCGACAGCCAGGGCAACCGTACCGCCACGGCTTACGAAGGGGCCGGCCGGGTGATCCTGGTCAGCGACCCCCTCGGCCGGGAGCAGCGCACCGAACTCGATGCCTTTGGGCGCAC